>NZ_JCAMOR010000014.1:0-142567 GCF_059512385.1 Bradyrhizobium sp. Crot121
AGACGCGCGGAGTTAAATCACTGATTTGCCCGACGGCGAAAGTGGAATGTTTTTCGCGCGAGGGCTGGACAGACTTTCGGTGATTTGCCCGTCGGGTTGATTTGTCGCACCGAAAGTCGCCACGTCGTCATTGCGAGCGCAGCGAAGCAATCCATCGCGCCGCTTGTGGAGACATGGATTGCTTCGCTCCGCTCGCAAGTGACGGAAAGTACGGCACCCGTGGGCGCGTCAGCGCAAACGCGGACAGATCAATAACAATACGGCACGCCATCGAGCACCGGGCAGCGCGCCCGCCGCGGGTCGCTTGGATTCTCCATCGGCACAACGCCGTTGCCCTTGCCGACGAACACGCCTTGCCCGACCCTGACCGAGGACCGGTTGCCGACGATCACGCTCGGATGCGGCGAGGTCAGGCTCGAGCGCGTGCCGTCGCTCCAGATGATGGTGTCGCCCGAAAGCACCCCGCGTCGTCCGTCGTCGCAGCTCACATCCGTCCCCGCCTTGGTGCAGCTTTGCGCCAGCGCCGGACCGGCGCCCACAACCGCCACCACGACCAGGCCGAGAATCGCAAATGCCCGCTTCATGCCGCCCTCGACCGCTGATTTGCCTTGCGGTCGTCGGCACGGCAAGGATTCGGGTTCAACAGGCCGAACCCGCGCCCCGATCCCGACCGGCAGCCCCGCCAAAAACCCAAGCTCTTCCAAAAACTTAAGGAAATTTCAGCTTCCACCCGCTCTCTCCCTTGCAAAATCCGCCCCATCCCTTCAAGAGAGGGCGCTTCCGGAGAGATGGCCGAGTGGCTTAAGGCGCACGCTTGGAAAGCGTGTGTGCGGGAAACCGTACCGTGGGTTCGAATCCCACTCTCTCCGCCATTTATGCGAGTTTGTACGCCGGACTACGATTTGGACGGTGTTGCACGCGATATCACGCCGTTGCACACGCAGGGCATTCTAGAGCTTTGCTTAGCGGGTGGTTCAAGGCAACGGTCTCGAAGTGCATAATGCAGACATCTAAAACTGTCTAAGCGGTGAACGAGAGGTGCGAACGATCTCCGCACCTCCCACCAACGGGCTTACAAAAACCCGATAGAAATCCACGGCACTACAGCCACTAGAAGTGTGCCGAGGAGTAAGGCCAGTATGTACGCGACGATCGGACCCATGCCTTCGTCGGGATGAATTCGACTGATCGCGCAGGCTGCGTAATAGCCAACGCCGAAGGGCGGGGCAAAAAGACCGATTCCCATCGCGAGAACGACGACCATCGCATAGTGGACCTCATGGACGCCCACTTGACGAGCAATGGGGAAGAGCAGTGGTCCAAAGAGCACGATGGCAGGAATACCTTCGAGTACACTCCCGAGGATGACGAACGCGATGATGGTGACGATCAGAAATGCCGGCGCACCACCGGGCAAGGAGGTCATGAACTTCGCAAGCCATGCCGAGAAGCCCGACTGGGTCAAAGCCCAGGCCATTCCCGTCGCCGCACCGATGATGAAGAGGATCGCGCCGGAGAGAGCCGCGGTCTCAACCAGCATCGGATAGAGGCGACGCCAGTCAAACTGGCGATAGATGAGAAGCCCAGCCAATATGGAATAGACGATGCCGATTGTCGAAACCTCGGTCGCAGTCGCGACCCCTTCGATAACCGCGGCGCGGATCACAAAGGGAAGGGCAATAGCGGGAATAGCAATCAGAAACGCACGACCAACTTCTCGGCCCGTCGCTCGCTTGACGTGGGATAAGTCCTGCCGACGGTATCGCCACCACACGACCGCGCACAGCCCGATCGCGAGCACGATGGCTGGCAATAACCCACCGGTGAACAGCGCGGCGATTGACACGCCGGTCACCGATCCGATCGTGATCAGCACCAAGGAGGGAGGGATCGTCTCGGTCTGGGCGCCGGTAGCCGCCAACAGTGCGACGAGGTCGCCGCGCTTTGCGCCGCGCTTGGTCATTTCAGGGAAAAGCACGGGCGCTACCGCCGCCATGTCGGCCGCCTTGGATCCTGAAATGCCTGAGACCAAGTACATCGCACCGACCAACACATACTGGAGGCCGCCCCGGACGTGGCCGAGCAGGCTGGCAAGGAACCCGACCATGGCGCGTGCCATGCCTGTCATTTCGATTAACAGACCGAGAAATACAAACAGGGGTACCGCAAGAAGGATGAGATGGCTCGTGCCTTCGTCCATGCGGCCGATGACAACCACGTCGGGCGTGCTGGTGGTCAGCGTGATATAGCCGATGGTTGCCAGGCCGAACGCGAAGGCGATCGGCACCGCCGCAAAAACCATCGCCCCGACGATGAATACAAAGAAGATCAGCAAGTTGAGATTGCCGAGCGGTTTCAGCACCGGCGCTAGTAGCGCCAGAACTGCGACCAGCGATCCCACCGCGACGACGGCCCCAACGAGGTGCTTGAGATTGGCCGTGGCCGCCAGCCTTAGGCTTGCGACGATCAGCATCAGGCCAATTCCGACCGGAAGCGCGGCCGCCCGCCAGGTGTTGACGATGCCCAGTGCAGGAGTGGTGACATAGACTTCGTCGGCCGCGAACTCGTACGCCGGTTGAATGACCAAAAGCAGGAATGCCAACGATGCGGCTGTCGCGAAAACATCGAGGAACAACCTGGCTTCAGGGCGGATCATGCCGATGACCGCCGTCATCCGCATATGTTCGGCTCGTTGGAAAGCGATAACTGATCCCAGCATCGCGAGCCATAGGAATAGAATGCCAGCAAGTTCGTCCGACCAGACAATCGGCGCCTGGAGCACGTAGCGGGAAATGATGCCGACAAAGAGGACGATCACCTCGGCAACGACGAGCAGTGCGGCAGGGACGGCGACGACAGGCTTGAGCGCGCGGTTCACGCTCACGACAATCTTTCGCCATCCGGAGGCCGGTTCGGGAAGGGCAAGAACCGCCCCTTCTATGTGTCCGTGTTCCATGGCGCTCAACCCAGCTTACCGGCGGCTTTCTCGAGCTGCGCCCATGCTTCTTCACCGAATTTGGCTTTCCAGTCGGCATAGAAGCTCGTCTTCGCCAGCGCCTGGCGGAAGACCGATCGGTCGACCTCGAGGAATTGCATGCCCTTTGCGGTCAAATCGTTGCGTAGGGACTCGCTGAGCTTCGCGATATCCGCCCGTTCATCATTCGCAGAGCGATCGAACTCGCGCGTCACGATCTCTTGCACGTCTTTCGGAAGCTTCTCGAAGGCGCGCTTGTTGCCGAGAATCCAGTAGTTGTCCCAAACATGCCCGGTCAGGCTGCAGGTCTTCTGCACCTCATACAAGCGCGCCGTCGCGATGATCGGAAGCGGATTTTCCTGACCATCAACGACCTTGGTCTGCAGCGCGGAATAGACTTCGTTGAAGTTGATCGGTGCCGGACCCGCGCCAAGAGCTAGAAACAGCGAAGTCAAATTCGGAGCAGCAGGGACCCTCAGCTTGAAGCCCTTGAGATCCTCCGGCTTCTTGATCTCGCGCCCCGAGGACGTAATGTGCCGGAAGCCGTTGTCCCACGGCTTTGACACCGCCATGATCGGCGTCTTTGCAATCTGCGCGCGGATATAGGCGCCGAGTTCGCCATCCATGGCCTTCCACACCGCATCATAGTTGGGAAATAGGAAGCCCAGGTTGACGGTGCCGGCGGCCGGTACGAGCGTGGCCAAGATCAGAGAGGAGAGGTTGAAGAATTCGACACTTCCGTTGCGAACTTGTGTCAAGAGATCGGTATCCGAGCCGAGTTGATTGGCGGGGAAAACGTTGATCTCGAGACGTCCGCCGGTCGCCTCCTTGATGCGATCGGCCGCTTCTTTGGCGCGAACGTTTACGGGATGCGTCGGGTCCTGCCCGGTCGCAAGCTTGTATGTGAATTCTGCCGCCGCAGCGGGTCGTGTGAGGATGGCGCAGAACGGGACGGCCGCGCCGGCCAAGAGTAATTTGCGACGACTGATGGCGATCGGTTTACGTTGGGTCATGGGTTCCTCCTTGTTAGTGCGAAGTGGTCTATTCACCGGTAGCGGGACATGATTGCAGCTTCGACCGGCTCTCGGACGCCGGGTTCGGGTAGCAGCCATCCTTCTGCGCGGTGGGGCCGCGCAGCCGATGTTTTTTCGCAGTCGAACGTGACGAAGGGACGATGCGCGCTTAGCGCAGCCACTCCTTGATCTGCCGCGAGACTTCGGCAGTGGAAATTCCGTAGCGATCGTGCAGCGTGGGGAGCGCCCCTGCGGCAAGAAACTCGTCGGGTAGCGCGACCTGACGGAAGGCAGGATGGACTCCCGAACGCATCAGCAGAGCCGCAACCGCCTCCCCGAGGCCGCCGATGGTGGTATGATTCTCGGCGACGACAACGAGGCGACCGGGCTTGCCGGCCTCGCGCAGGATCGCTTGCTCATCGAGCGGCTTGATGGTCGGAACATGCAGCACGGCAGCATCGACTTTGTCGTCAGCAAGCGCTTTGGCGGCTTCCAGCGCGCGCATGGTCATGATGCCCGAAGAGATGATCAGGACTTCCCGCCCGTCGCGGATTAGCGACGCCTTGCCGAGCTCGAAGCGGTAGTTGTATTCGTCGAGCACAAGCGGCACCTGGCCGCGCAGCAGTCGCATGTACACCGGTCCCCGATGAGCGGCGATGGCCGGAACGATTTGCTCGATCTCATGAGCGTCGCAAGGATCGATCACCGTCATGTTCGGTATCGCGCGGAAGAGGGCGAGGTCTTCCGCCGCCTGGTGGCTTGGGCCGTAACCGGAAGTGAGGCCGGGCAAGGCGCAAGCGATCTTCACGTTGCGGTCCTCTTCCGCAATCGTCTGATGAATAAAGTCGTAGGCGCGTCGCGACGCGAACACCGCATAGGTCGTCGCAAAGGGCATGAAGCCTTCGGCCGCCAATCCAGAGGCGGCGCCGAACAGCAGTTGCTCGGCCATGCCCATCTGGTAGTAGCGATCCGGAAACTGCTTCGCGAAGATATGCAGGTCCGTGTACTTGCCGAGATCGGCCGTGAGCCCGACGACCTCCGGCCGGCTCCGCGCCAGTTCGACGAGCGCGTGGCCAAACGGCGCAGGTTTGGTCCGTTGGCCTTCGGCCGCGATCGACGCGATCATTGCAGAGGTAGTGAGCCGCGGTTTCCCGGGGCTAGCTGGGGCTGCCGATTTCATGACCTGTCTCCCGCATCGAGTTCTGCCAGGGCGAGCTGCCATTCGTGCGGCTCAATCCGGATGAAATGGTTCTTTTCGCGCTGCTCCAGGAAAGGAACGCCCTTTCCCATGAGGGTGTCGGCGACGATCACGCGCGGTTGCGGTTCGGGGTGCGAACTCGCTGCGTCAAAGGCCGCCACGACGGCGTCGAGGTCATTGCCGTCGACCCGGCCTACGAACCAGCCAAAGGCTTCGAGCTTGTCGACCAACGGCTCGAATCCCAGCATCTGCTTTGAGGGGCCATCGGCCTGCTGATTGTTAACGTCGATGATCGCGATCAGATTGTCGAGCTTGTGGTGTGCTGCCGACATCATCGCTTCCCACTTCGAACCCTCGTCGAGTTCTCCGTCGGAGAACAGTGTGAAGACGCGACTTTTGGAGCCCTTTCGCTTCAAGCCGAGACCCATGCCGACCGCGATACTTAGTCCGAGCCCCAGTGACCCGCCGGACATTTCCATGCCGGGCGTGTAGGAGGCCATGCCAGACATTGGAAGACGGCTTTCGTCGAAGCCGTACGTCTCCAGCTCGGCTTCCGGGATAATGCCGGCCTCGATCAGTGCGGCATATAGGGCGATGGCGTAGTGGCCGTTGGAAAGAAGGAAACGGTCACGATCTTCCCAGGTGGGCTCCTCGGGCCGGTAGCGCATCGCGTGAAAGTATGCGACCGCTAGCACGTCGGAGATGTCGAGAGCCTGCGCGATGTAGCCTTGGCCTTGCACTTCGCCCATGAGCAGGGCGTTACGGCGAATGTTGCGCGCACGCTGTGCAAGGGTCGGCGTGTTAACAAATGTATTCGTGGACATCCTTCTCTCCATCGCTTCTCTCAGTGAATGAGCATCCCGCCGTTGACGTCGATCACCGCGCCGGTGACGTAGGCGGAAAGGTCCGAAGCGAGGAATGTGTAGATTCCCGCAACATCCTTCGCTTCCCCGAGCCTTCCCAGCGGAATGCCTTCCAGAATCTTCGCCCTCATTTCGTCAGTGAGCTTGCCGGACGTGATGTCGGTGCCGATCAATCCCGGCGTGACGCAGTTGACGCGAATTCCATCGGCGCCAAATTCCCGCGCCATCGCCTTGGCAAGCCCAAGGACGCCCGCCTTTGCTGCCGAGTAGTGCGGTCCACCGAAAATGCCGCCACCGCGCTGGGCTGATACGGACGACATGCACGCAATGGATCCGGACCTGCGCTTCTGCATGTGCGGAATCACCGCCTGAGACAGGAACAGTATGCCCTTGAGATTGACGTCCTGAATCCGGTCCCAGTCGCCCGGCTTGATGTTGAGGAACTTCACCGGCTGGGTAATACCAGCGTTGTTGATCAAGACGTCGATCTGACCGAAGACGCTGGCGACGGTTTCGACCGCTTTCAGGCAAGCGGCCTGGTCGGCGACGTTGCAAGCCACTCCAATATGAGCGTCGCCCAGATCTTTTGCGGCGGCTTGCGCGGCGGGGCCATCGAGATCGAGGATACCGACGCGAGCGCCTTCTTCGGCAAACCGTCTGGCGGTCGCGAGGCCAATTCCGCGCGGCGAAGCCGCACCTGTAATAATGGCTGTCTTGCCGCGAAGCAGCATTCGATCCTCCCTGTGTCTATTCTTCCAAGGCGCTGCGGTAGGCAGCCGGTCCTCTTCACCCCATTCCTAGGTCCGAGGCGCTGCAGGGACAAACGCGCTGTTGTCTTGGATATGTGAATCTGGTTCACTCATAGGCATGCTGCTGTCGAGCATCCCGATCTCGGCGATCCGAGCCTTCGAGGCGGCTGCGCGCACCGGCTCCTTCAGCAGCGCGGCCGACGAACTGCATTTGACTCCGAGCGCAGTCAGTCACGCCATCCGCAAGCTCGAAAGCTCGATGAGCACCACTCTGTTCGAAAGGAGTGCACGTTCCGTCCGTCTGACGCCGGCGGGCGAAAACCTGATGCGTCACGCCGGCGCGGCTTTTGACAATCTGCGCCGTGGCATCGAAGAGGTTGCCGGTCGCGGGCCGCAGCTCTTGAGGGTGCATTGTGCGCCAAGTTTCGCCGCGCAATGGCTGGCCCCGCGATTGACAAAATTCCTCGCTGCCGAACCGCGGCTCGAAGTGAGGCTTGCCGCCAACACCGACTATGCTCGGTTCACCAATGACGACTTCGATCTTGACATTGTTTATGGTCAGCCGCGCGGCGAAGGCGTCGATGTGATACCTCTTGGGGAAGAAACTGTTACCCCGCTTTGCACGCCTGAAGTCGCGAAAAAGATTCGCAAGCCAAAGGATCTTTTGGGCGCGGTGCTCATCCGTTCAGACGTTAAGCAAGTGCAGTGGCATCAATGGTTCACTGCGAACGGACTTGAGCCGCCGGCCATCCACGGAATGCGTTTTGATCGCAGCTTCCTCGCGATAGCCATGGCATGCGGCGGTGTCGGCGTTGCTTTGGAATCGACTCGTCTGGCCGAGCGTGAAATGGCATCTCGCAGATTGGTGGCGCCGTTGGTCGGTCGTTCTGTCGACATTCGATACGTCGGCCATCATCTGGCATTTCCGCGTGCAAGTCGGCAACGCCGCGCCCTGCGAACGTTCGTGGATTGGATCACGTCGGAACTCGCGCTGGCCGATAAGGGTTAGTTCGAGTTGAGTTAGGAAAACCCGCTGGCCATCTGCCAGCCGGTGGCGCAGTGCGCTCTCGCCGCTGTGCATCAATTCCGATCATCGCGCGGCGGCTGCCTTCGGAGGGCAAATGGTCGCCCGACATGCAAGGGACAACGCATCCGACCAGTCCCAAGGATCGTGTTTTGCAGCATCTGTGACCTCGCCGCCACGCTCATTCATACGCCGCACCACGCTGCGTCGCGAAACTGGCATAAGGTACTGTTGTCGATGAAAAGATCTATCAGCGGAAAGAGATTCTGTCGGAGACAAAATACTATCTTCCAGCGTAGCTTAGAGTGTGGGTTTTGGTCTAGGAAAGACAGAAACGCTTTATCTTTCAATGGGGATTGACTGACACTCTCTCCGCCATTTACACGATTTTGTACCCCAAACTACGATTTCGCGCGCTGGGGTTCGTTAGTTGTGCCGAATGCACGCCAGTGGCTTGCATGAGGGACTCCAAGTGATCGTCCCATCAACAAGGATGTGGACGCGCCGATCTTCCAGGTGCCGTTGGGGCGAAGCATCAGCGGCAAATCTTTGGGCGCGATACCGAGCCGTTCGACTAGCTCGCGACCATCGGGCCGCCCGGGTTTGCCGCGCGTTCGTCTCTTCATCGACTCGGTTGCCGCTGTTCTCGGCCCCGGACGGCGTCTTTGGCGGTTGTGCTAATCGATGAAGGCCGCAAGCTCGTCCGGTGTCCCTGAGGGGAAGGCTTCCTTGAGAAAGTCGAGGAACGCGGATACGCGAGCGCTCAGCAATCGGCGCGATGGATAGAGTGCCCAGAGGACGATCTCCGGTCCGTCGACATCACCCCAGTGGACAAGCTTGCCGGCGGCCAGATCGTGACTCACGAGCGACACAGGAAGGCGTGCGGCGCCCACGCCTGCGCGGACCGCATCGCGGACCATGACGATCGACGACAGGCGAAGCACCGGGGCGGTCGTGATCCGAGAGTTTCCGCTTGACGACTTCACATCCCATGCGGATGTCAGATCGCTCACCCCGCGCACCACGGTCGGAACGGCAAGATCGCGCGCAGGACGACTTAGGTCGGGGCTCGCCACCACCACCAGCCGATCACGCATCAGGATTCGTCCGACAAGGGTTTCGTCCGGATCCGGATTGACCCTGATCACCAGGTCATAGCCTTCCTCGATCATGTCGACGGCGCGGTCTTCCGTCGTGACCTCGAGCCGAACCTCCGGGTATCTCAGCGCGAACGCGGCAGCCAGCTTTCCCATCGCGGTCTGCGAGAAAAGCAGAGGCGCGCTGACCCGTAACCGGCCTCGCGGCTTGTCCCCGCCCGAAGCGATAGCCGCCGCCGTCTCGTCGAGCTCGGCGAGCAATGCTCCTGTCCGCTCAAAAAGCGCTCGACCTTCCTGAGTAAGCTTCAGTGTGCGCGTTCCGCGCTCGAACAACCGCAGATCGAGGCTGCTCTCCAGTTCCGAGACTCGGCGGGAGAGCGTCGCTTTCGGGCGGCCGGCGGCCCGGGCGGCCCGTCCAAAGCCTCCATGGCGGGCGACGAGGTTGAAATCGGCGAGGGCCAGCAAATCCATTCGTTCCACCAGTGAGACGATCTGTCTAAATATAGCGTCTATCTGGCTGAATTTGGATCACTAATTTGCGGGGTGTCGCAACCCACCCGGAGTGATCCCCATGACCATCCTCGTTACCGGCGCCACCGGCAATGTCGGCCGCCACGTCGTCCAACAACTCGTCGAGCGCGGCGCCGATGTCCGTGCCCTCGTGCGCGATCCTGCAAAGGCCAACTTCCCGGCAAGCGTTAACGCCGTGAAAGGCGACCTGCTGGACGTCGACTCGCTGCGCAGCGCGTTCTCGGGCGTCTCGACCCTGTTCCTGCTCAACGCAGTGGTGGCGGACGAATTCACCCAGGCGCTGATCGCGCTCAACCTGGCGCGAGAGGCCGGCATCGAGCGCATCGTGTACCTGTCGGTGATCCACAGCGACGTCTACGTGAACGTGCCCCACTTCGCCGGCAAGTTCGGAGTCGAGCGGATGATCGAGCAGATGGGCTTTAGGGCCACCATCCTGCGCCCCGCTTACTTCATGAACAACGATCTCACGATCAAAGACGTCATGACTGGCTACGGCATCTACCCGATGCCGATCGGCAGCAAGGGCCTCGCCATGATCGACGCGCGCGACATCGGCGAGATCGCTGCTATCGAGCTCGTCCGCCGCGAGACGTCCGTCGCGTCGCTTCCGCTCGACCGGATCAATCTCGTCGGTCCGGATGTGCTGACCGGCGCGAAAGCTGCCGCCATCTGGTCGGAGGTGCTGGGTCGCACGATCGCATATCCGGGCGACGATACCGCCGGCTTCGAGAAGAACCTGAGGCAGTTCATGCCGAGCTGGATGGCCTTCGACATGCGGCTGATGAGCGAGCGCTTCCTCACTGACGGGATGATCCCCGAGGCCGGCGACGTCGAGCGTCTGACCGCTCTCCTGGGCCGTCCGCTGCGCTCCTATCGCGACTTCGTCGCCGAGATCACGGCCGCTGCCTGATGGCAGCGGCTTCACCCAAACGCGACAACCAAGGAATACGACCATGATCCATTCGACCGCCACCGTTCCGGTGAATCCGAAAGGCGAGATTCCGCTGACCCGCGCGCAGGTGTGGGAGGGCCTTGTTCTCAAGGCCCGCGACGCCCGGCTGTTTCTTCCGCCCAATCTCTGCACGCGTTGCGAGGTGGTAGAAGAAAGCAAGACGCACATCGTGCGTGAAGCCACGATCGCCGGCGACGATCTGCGCGAGATCATCGCCTTCGAGTCGGAGAAGAAGGTGACCTTCTTCCAAGCCACCGGCCCGCGCGAAGGCGCGATCGTCAACGAACTCTTCGAGGACGAGGTCGGCGCCCTGCAACTGCGGTTCTATTGCTACACGGGGCTGCGCGGCAAGAAGCCGAATGGCCCCGAAGAGCAGGCCGAGCAGGCGCAGTTTGACAGCGACAAGGGCTACAAGGCCGCCCTGCTGTCCACGCTAAAGCGGACCCGCGAATTGCTCGCGGAAACCAAGCTCTGATCATCACCGAACACCGAAACCGCGGCACGACCTCCTGAGAGGCGTCCCGCCATTCAAGGAGGCATCCATGAGCAATCCCACGAACGACAGCACCAGGACTTCCCCATCGAAACTGTTGGTCCTTGGCGCGACCGGCGGCACCGGACGTCTGATCGTCAGCCAGGCGTTGGCGCGCGGACATCAGGTCACCGCGCTGGTGCGTTCAACCCAGAAGGCAAGCGATCTGAAAGGCGCCAAGCTCGTCGTCGGAGACGTCCGCGACGAACAAGCGTTGCGCGAAGCCCTCAGGGGACAGGACGCCGTCGTGAGTGCGCTCGGCACGCCGGCAAGCCCCTTCAGCGAGGTGACGCTGCTCTCGACGGCAACGCGCGCACTGGTGAGCGCGATGAAGGCCGAGCACGTGTCCCGCCTGGTTTGCATTACGGGGATCGGCGCCGGCGACAGTGCCGGACACGGCGGCTTTCTCTTCGACAACTTGATCTTTCCGCTTCTCCTGAAGAAGGTGTACGCCGACAAGAACCGCCAGGAAGCCATCGTCAGAGACAGCGGGCTCGACTGGATTCTCGTTCGGCCCTCCGTCCTGAATGACCAGCCCAGCCGCGGTTCGGTCCGGGCCCTGACGGATCTCTCCGACTTCCATGGCGGAAGCATATCGCGACAAGACGTTGCGGCGTTCGTCCTGGATCAACTGCGAGCCGATGTCTGGCTGCATCGTGCTCCGTTGATCACCTGGTGAACGCGATTCCGCACACCGTCTGGTCCGGAACGCGTACGAGTGCGCGGAATGCGGGCTTGACTATGCTGGCGTTCATGATGTGGGGCGCGCCAAGCGGGGTCGGCATCATTCTGCGCGTGGAAGCCATCATCCCCGTAGGCGACATGCTGCTCATTCTTGCAGAAGGCCCCACGAAAAGCGCCTTCGGTATGCACGGTCTCACGGCCGTGATCATGGTCGAAGTGCTAGAGTTGGAGGCAATGCATCGCCGCGAGCAACGTGGCGCTTTTCTCGGCTGGAGCGGTTTGCTGTCCGACAGAAAGTCGATAATATAGCGATAATACGTGAGTTTTGGTATCAGGAAGGGCTCAGTGACCAAGGAACGAGAGTTGCCTCTCATCGCCCTTCGGGCGTTCGCCGTCGCCGCACGTGCGCACAGTCTGAGTTCCGCGGCGAAAGAACTCGGGGTGACTCACGGAGCGGTTAGCAAGCAAATTCGGTCCCTCGAGAGTTGGCTGGGTCAACACGTATTCACGCGTGAGGGAAGGGGCCTTACGCTGACCCCCTATGGCAAGATACTCGCAGAACAGTTGGGGCAATCCTTCAAGGATATCGGAGCCGCTTGCGAGTACGTGAGACGCCAGCGAAGCAAGACGGTTCTTGCCATAGAGGCACCCTCCACATTCGCAATGTACTTTCTGATGCCCCGATTGAGACGCTTCGAGGTGCGCAATGCCAACGTGTCGGTTTGGATTTCAACGCGCATGACCGGCGAGACCCCCGACATATCGGCCAATGATTTAGTGATAACGAGAGGCACAGCGGAGCGGATTGGATCGTACCTCAAGGATACCACGGCACTTTTCACCGAGAACCTTACCCCTGTCAGCGCGGAGGTCCTCTTGCAACGTCGCCCCGTTAAGAAGCCGGCTGATATCCTCAAGCATTCTCTGATCACATCGGCAACGCGTCCGGGGCACTGGGAAGCGTGGCTGCAGGAGGCCGGGGTCCGCGATTATCTGCTTGAAGGCGGCCACCGATTTGATCACATGTTCGTCGCGATGCATGCGGTGCGCGAAGGATTGGGGTCGATTGTAGCACCCAAAGAGTTCTTCGCTGGCCCGAGCAGATGGAAGCTGCGCTGTCCGCTCCCAGGCATCGCTGTGAAAGGAGAGCAGTACTTCGCGCATTCTACTTCGAGAGCTGATCCGCGACATGTCAATCGCGTCGTGGATTGGCTGAAAGAAGAGATCGGGAAGTAGCGCACCCACGAAACGTGCCGGTCAATCTTGTCCGGCGCCGGCGGATTTCTGCGTGCCAGAAGATTGAGTTCGGACGTCTCTCCGCAAAACGATTTCGCGGATGTCCTCTGCTGGCTGGGACAGTTACTAGAACTCACATATAGGTGCATTTAATTCGATTGAAACTCTCGCTCGCGAGCGGGAATGTGCCGCCATGCACGATTTGCCCACCCGAGCCTTATCCATGAACCAACGCCTCGCGCCCTCGCAGAATCCCGCTACGGGAGTCGACGTGAACGGAAGATTTTATGCTGCGCCCAAGCGTCCCACCGTCGTGGTGTGTGTCGACGGTTTCGACCCCGCTTATCTGGAGCATGGCATTGCGAACGGCACGTTGCCCACGATGAAGTCCTTCAAAGAACATGGCTTTGTTGCAATCGCGGATTGCTCGATGCCGAGCACGACGAACACCAATAATACGTCAATCGTCACCGGCGTGCCGCCGGTCGTGCATGGGATCAACGGAAACTATTATCTCGATGCGGAAACTGGCAAGGAGATCATGGTTACCGACGCCAAACGCCTTAGGTGCGGCACCATCCTCGGTGCATTGAGTCGGGCTGGCGTAAAGACGGCTGTTGTGACCGCGAAAGACAAGTTGCTGAAGGTACTCGCTTACGAGATGAAGGGGATCAACTTTTCCTCGGAGTACGCAGGCAAAGCCAATCTGAAGGAAAACGGTATCGATAACGTCGAAGAATTGGTGGGGCGCACTACGCCGGACCAATACTCGGCAGATCTCTCGCAGTTCGTCTTCGACGCCGGTGTCAAGCTCCTGGCGACTGAGCATCCAATGCTCATGTACCTGTCGACCTCCGACTACGTCCAACACAAACATGCGCCGGGCGAGCCCGAAGCTGACGCGTATCATCAGGCTGTCGACGAGGCGATCGCGTCCCTCATCTCGCTTGGAGCAACTGTTGCGATTACTGCAGATCACGGGATGAACGACAAGTCTGCCAAGGATGGCACTCCCAATGTCGTGTACCTCGAGGACGAATTGAACTCACGGTTCGGCGACGGCTCGGTGCGCGTGATTTGTCCGATTGCGGATCCATTCGTTCGTCATCACGGGGCGCTCGGTTCCTTTGTTCGGGTGCACCTGCGAAAGCCTGGCGATGTCCACGCGATGATTGCCTTTGCCAAGACGTTGCCGGGAATCGAACTCGTCTTGGATAAGCAGCAGGTATGTAGGCAGTTCGAACTGCCCATCGACCGTGAGGGAGATTTTGCGGTCTTCAGCGATCGGCACACCGTGGTGGGCGCTCGACAGGAGGATCATAATCTCAGCCAGTTGGCCGGCCATCGGCTGCGCTCGCACGGTGGCCTCGGCGAGCAGAAGGTGCCGTTCCTGATTTCGCGTCCGATCAGCGAGCAATACAAGGAAAAGGCAAAAGCCGGACCGCTGCACAACTACGACATTTTCGATTTCGCGCTGAACGGAGTTGTCGACTAGACAGCAAAGCGCCAATCGAGAGCGGCGGTCCGTAGCTGCGCGAACCGCTGATCGTTCCGTCCGTCAATGTCTATCCCTACAAGCACGCGATAGGCTTCCCAAAGGTTTTGCAAGGCCGTCCGGCGCAACACGCAGGGGTCGCCCACGTTGACCCACGGGCGCTTGCGCCTTGCTCACATCGGCGCTCGCCAGCCGGCCGACCTGGACAGCGCCCGCCAGCTGCGTGCGTCAATCGGCGTGCGTCGCTTTAGGGACGAACGCGGATGATCGTCTTCCCCTTGCGTCGCTCGGTCGGGTTTAAGGCGGCGACGGCATCCTCGAGGGGCGAGACGTTGCCGATGTTCGTCCGCAGTCGTCCGTCCCGCACCCGCTGGACGATCTCACTCAGTTGGGCACGATCGGACTCGACGACGAAGTCGACCGCGAGGCCGTCGGCGGGCCGTGCCTCGGCCGGCCCGACGATAGACACCAGCGTTCCTCCGGCTCGAATCAGGCCTGCAGACCGCTTCCCGATGTCGCCGCCGATGACATCGAACACGAGATCGACTCCGCCGACGTCTTCCAGGGCGTCGTTGTCGAGGTCGACGAACTCCTTCGCGCCGAAGTCGAGCACCGTCTGACGGTCGGCGGCGCGTCCGGTACCGATGACGTAGGCGCCGGCCTCTCGTGCGAGTTGCGTCACCATCGACCCGACTGCGCCGGCCGCACCGTGCACGAGGACGCTCTGCCCCGCCTGAAAGCGGCCGTGCTCGAACAGTCCCTGCCACGCGGTCAGCCCCGAGATCGGCAGGCTCGCGCCGACTGTGAAGTCGACATCGCCCGGCAGCGGCGCGAGGTTGCGTGCCTCAATCGCCACATACTCGGCCAGCGTGCCGTCGCGATACCAGTCCGCGAGGCCGACCACCCGCTGTCCCACCGACAGACCGGTCGTGCCATATCCGAGAGCGGTGACCACTCCGGCCAGCTCGTGCCCCAGGATCGACGGTGTTCGATCACGGTCGAGGCGATCGGTCCAGGTCGAGGGCCACGCCAGCTCAGTCGGGACGAATCCCGACGCATGAACCTGAACGACGACGTCGTTTATCGCTGCCTGCGGCTCGGGCCGCTCCACCAGCGTCATCCCGGCCGTTCCCGCCGCTTGGTCCGTCACAACGATCGCTTTCATGATAATTTTCTCCTCGGTCATTTGTCTCTTTGGCTCGGGAGCGTGGACGCGCCGGCTATCCACAAAATGTCAGCCATTGTCGAAGTCCGGTCTCCATCCCTGCGATCTGCGCTGTCTGCATTGACCGGGGTTCCCACCAAGCCTGATGCATCGGGATCGCTCCGGTCGCCGGTGTTGACGAATAGATGCGTTGCGGCTGGTCATAAAACAGTACCAAGATTGCCAATTTTGGCTGTACCATCGCGCAACGGCTGGCCTCCGCATCCGACTTGATCGTGCCAGAAGGACCCCGCTGGCTGCCCAGATCTGCTGGCTGCCCAGATCTATTGCGCGGTCAGAGAGGGTATCGAGAACGGGCGGCTCACCTCGGGCGCGCGGTCACCCTCTTGGCGCGATCTGGCCGCTCAGCTCGGAAGGACTTGATGTCGCCGCTGGTGTCCAGACCGCCGGTGGAGCGACATTGCCAGTTGTAACGCCAGGCCAGCAGGCACCGCTCGGAATGACGATGTCGCTGCCGCGGCGGCTTGCACTGATCGCCTGGGCTCGGCGGAACGACGCCTGGATCATCGAGGACGATTACCTGAGCGAACTGCAGCTGAAAGGACGGGCGGCTCCGGCTCTCTCTCGACGGCCGGGAGCGAATAATATTTCGACCTTCTTGCGCTGTCGTCGTGATGCTCGACCCAATCCAGGATTTGGCAAGCGCCGCGCCATGTCGCGGGCTCTTCATGAAGCGAGCGAGGTACCTTTCGAGCAGGCGGGCAGCAATGTCGATTGTTCAGACAAGAAGCCGCCGCGCAGGCCATTGGAACAAAAGCATGCAATGTCGGTTGGCCACCAGTTGTCCAAGGAGGAGAGCAATGGATTGGAATCGCGTTGAGGGCAATTGGAAGGAAATGAAAGGTAAGGTCAAGGAGCAATGGGGAAAGCTCACCGATGATGACCTCGACGTCATCGCGGGAAAGCAGGACCAACTCGAAGGTCGTTTGCAGCAACGTTACGGCTATGCGAAGGACCAGGCCAGAAAAGAGATCGATGACTGGTACGGTCGTCAGAAGTGGTAACTTCAAGAAGCCCCGCTTTTGCGGGGCTTTTTTGATCGGAGGTCCAGGGTTTCGACGTCCTTCAGGACAGGAACAAAATGTCGCACCGGCACGTTCTTCATCTGTAATCGGAATGGAGGAATGAGATGAGGAGCTACCTTCTTGCCGCCGCCTTGATGGTGTCGTTTGCCGCCCCCGCTTTGGCTGAAGACGTTGGCGTTGGGGTTCAAACCGGACCGGTTGGCGGAGGTGTCACTATCGGTGAGCCTCGCGATCATCGCGACCGCGATCGGACTACCGTCATCAAAGAACGTGAGCCTCGCGAGACCGACAGGACAACGGTCATCAAGAAAGAAAATGAGGACGGATCTCGCGAGAAAACCGTCATTCATCATGACAACGACTGACCGGGCGACTGGTGAAGACGGCCGGCAACAGCCGTAGAAAATTGGAAAAGGCGATCGGGCCATCAAGCGGGCATTCTTGGATCCGCAAGATACTGCCCGGCCCTTCAACTTCTGAAAGAGCCTCCGCTGCCTAGCGGGGGCTTTCTCATACGAGGCGGCATGGTCGTACAAGCGCTTGGTCGGAGGTCGGACCCGTGCGATTCCGGTCCACGACGAAGTGCGCTATCATCCGATTCGAGCGCGGCCCACGCCTCCCCCCTCCGATCGGGAAAGTATTGTTCATACCGGGCTACCTGATCATCGAACCGACTGTTCGAGCGCCAAGCATAAGGAGGGATTGCGAAGATTGCTCGCAATCGGAGGTTGCCGATGAAGCTGTCTGCGCCGATCTACCATTTGAAGCGCAAAGCCAAACGACTATCCCGCGAGGAAGGTATTCCACTCCATGTCGCGCTGAATCGCATCGCCCTTCAGGAAGGCTATCGCGATTGGAGCCTGCTTGCGGCGAAGCTGTCCGCGTCCAGGCCCGCCGGCAAGCTGCTTGCTCGGTTGAAGCCTGGTGACCTGGTGCTAGTGGGCGCGCGCCCGGGCCAGGGAAAGACGCTGATGAGTCTTGAGCTCGCCATTGAGGCCATGAAATCCGGCAATCGCGCCGTGTTCTTCACGCTGGAGTATACCGAAAGGGACGTTCTGGATCGCTTCCAGGCCATCGGCGCGGAGTACGCGCGGTTCGACGGACTGTTCGAACTCGACTGCTCCGACGCGATAAGTGCCGATTACATCACGAGGGTGTTGGCGACGGCAGCTCGCGGCACCCTGGTGGTGGTGGACTATCTGCAATTGCTCGATCAGAAACGTGAACACCCGGGATTGGCCGAGCAGGTTCGCGTGCTGAAATCGTTCGCGCGGGAGCGGGGGCTGATCATCGTCTTCATCTCGCAGATCGATCGCTCCTACGATCCGGCGAAGAAGACGTGTCCTGACATTGGCGATGTCCGGCTGCCTAATCCGCTGGACTTGCGGCTGTTCAACAAGACATGCTTCTTGAACAAAGGCGAAGTCCAGTTCCGGGCGGTGAGCTAGCGCGGGCCAATCCGGTTCTGCTCCTGTCGTGTGCCAAATCGATCGTGCGCGACAGGGGCTGCAACGCCCCGTTGCTCCGTTTCTGATATCGCCAGTCGTGTTCACGCCTTCGGCAGGCTCGGCGGAAACCAATCGTTAGGATTCGGTCGGGTCCGCTTTTTCCGGCTTCGATTCGTTCTTTGAGAACGAAATGAAGTCAGATGCAGAACAGTCAAAGACAGGTGCATGGCCCGCAAAACAGCGCGCCCCGCCGCGGGCGTGCTAGTCGCCTCTCTTGCATTCACTCTCGCGCGCAACCACTGTCCGGCAACGCGCTAAGGGGCGGCCGCGATGGCTTCGATCTCAATAACGAATTCCGGCCGCACCAAGCCGGCCACCATTATCAGCGTCGTCGCCGGCGGCGTTCCCGGAAACTGCCGGTCGCGCGATCGCCTGTAGCCCTCCATGTGCTCACGGGCCGTCACATAGACGCTGAGGCGGACGACGTTCGCCAGCGTCATCCCGTCCTCGGCAAGGATCGCCGCAATGTTTGCGAAGCAGAGATCGGCCTGCGCTTCGCTGTCCGCGGGAATCCTCTCATCTGGAGCGATGCCGAGTTGCCCCGCAGTGATCACCAGCCGGTGGCCCGCCGGCACGGCGATCCCGTGGCTGTATCGCGCCAAGGGCGGTCGAATCGACGAGGGAGACAGTGCACGCATGGCGACCATCCTGAATGGAGACAAAGGGCAGATGATGCAGCCAATGTTAGTCAAAGCTGCGACGCAGCGTCAATGAGATGACGCCGCCACGTTCGGCGGAAACCAATCGTTAGGACGCTGTCCGGACCGATGTTCGCGGCTTCGATTCGTTCCTTGAGAACGAAATGAAGTCAGATGCAGAACAGTCGAAGGCAAGATGCATCGCGACGGAAAACAGCATGCCCTGCCGTTGGCGCGCTAGTCGCCTTTCTTGCCATCGCTCGGAGGCGCAGGCCTCGGTGGCGGTGGGCTGCCCACGCTGCCGGGGGTACCGCCGGTCCGGGCTCCAGGTTTGAGTGGCGGCGCGCTTCCGCCCACGGCGCCTGTTGCAGCGGCCGGGTCTCCAGGCCGGGGCGGCGGTGGACTGCCGACGCCTTGCGCAAACACCTGAAGTGGCGCGAGTGCGAGAGCTGCGGCAATCAGCATGGAGAGCTTACTTTTTGACATTCGCTTCTCCCAATGATGTCCCACGATAACCTTCAGGCCAGGTGCGAAGTTCCTCATCGACCCATCCGATCGATCTCCGCCGCAGCGAGTTGCGCGATATGCAGATCGATCTCCGCCATCGGATCGCCGTCGCCCAAGTACCAGGCTGCAGACAGACCGGTCCAAGCAAGGATCCAGCGAAGCAGGCGAAGCCGGTCGAGCTTTGCGGCTTCTGCGACGATGTCCAGACGCCGTGCAAAGCGGCCCGGCACGGTGGCCACCGGCCGCGTCGGGTCGGCGAGATCGGGATTGGTGAAGATGTTGGCGAAGTCGAAGCCGCGCTCGCCCATGATGTGCTTGGGATCAATCGCGAGCCAGCCGCGCGCGCCAAAGTCCAGCACGTTGTCGTGGTGCAGATCGCCATGCAGGACGACGATGTCGCGCTGATCGCGGAGCAGGGCTTCGGCCGTCTCGGTGCAGCGGGGAAGAATCCCGCCGTAGG
This sequence comes from Bradyrhizobium sp. Crot121, assembly GCF_059512385.1. NCBI lineage: Bacteria > Pseudomonadati > Pseudomonadota > Alphaproteobacteria > Hyphomicrobiales > Nitrobacteraceae > Bradyrhizobium > Bradyrhizobium sp. Crot121. Next base: position 19,712 of record NZ_JCAMOR010000014.1, read on the forward strand.
TTCGCGCGGCTGGCGCGAGTTCGCGAAACCATTGCGCCAGCGGTATCAGCTTCGGCAAGGCCTTGGCGCGGGGCGCATGAAGGCGGGCGGCTGTCCGGCACAAAATGCGGCAGGCCTCATCGTCCTGTCCCGTTCGGGCCATGTCGCTGAGAGAGGCCGGACCGGTGGCGCGCTCCAGCAGCAGCGCGTGTTCGTCGCGTGCCAGCACGCAGGCTGCGCCGTCTCCATCCCACCATTCCATGACTGCGCCGCCGAGGCGTTCGTCCTCCTCGAACGCCAGCTTGAGCATGGCGGGTTCGCCGTGCCGCAGCACCGGCAGCAGCCGCGCTGCATGGGTGACAATGGGTTCGCCATCACGGACGAGGCGCCAGTTTGAGAGATATGAATCGAACATCCGATGAGCGTATAGCGGCGTTTATCGTGTTGTTCACGCGGTCGTGTAGAGGTAATTCATCGTTATTTTCGCACGAGCGCGATGCATTCTTTGCGCCGCTTGGCGACGCGCCGATTTCTGCGATTTACGCACAAGTCTTTCAAGCGCGGCGCGCTTTCTCCGAAACGGTGTTCCGCGATAGCTCTGCTGTCAGATCAGTTGCAGCCATTGCGAGTCAGGCGGGCATGTCCCTCAAACGATTACCAGAACCACGCTGTTGCGTGGGCGATGATTGCTGCCGTGATCCTCACCAAGGCAGTTACGGAGAAACAAGATGAACAGCCTCAAGATATCAGTCGCTTCGGCCATGATGCTTTCGGCTTTGGCGGCGGCGCCGGTGTTCGCGCAGCAAGCGATTCAGGAGCCCGGCCTGCACGCATTCTATCATCCCAACTCGGATGTGCTGAATTCGGGGGCGAGCGCAAACAAGCTCGTGAATGACGCCAGCGCCTACGCGGCAATGGAAGGCGGTCGTGCTTCGCAATGCGCGCCGCGGGTTCGGTCTCAGAAATCCGGATCGCGAGCCGTTGCTGCAGCGGACAATCGGCAGCTTCGCTGCGACTGACGCATCGTCCATCCTGAATGTCGAACGACAGTGCGGGTTCGCTTCGGCGGCCCGCGCTTCACACGCTGAGAACCGGAGCGCTTTGGTCGCTTCCCTGGTTCCGGATCTCGCCCGGGTCCTCGGAAAGCAAAGCGCGAATTTCTCGCAGCTCTTCCAGGATGAAATTCAGCACCACGCGCGTGCGCGGCGCAAGATGTCGGCGTGAGGAGTAGACCAGGCTGAGCGGAATGTTCGGCGACGGGAAGTTGTTCAAGACGCGGATAAGCTGGCCACTGCGCAGATCGTCGAACACGTCGACCAGCGTGAGATAGGCAATCCCGTATCCGCCTCTGGCGGCCAGATGCACAGCGCTGCCGTCATTGGCGAGGAATCCGCCCGACACGCGAAATTGCTGGGTGCCTTCGTTGGTCACGAACGTCCACATATCCGAATTCTGGCTGGTGGCGTGCACGATGCAGGTGTGCTCTGCAAGTTCGGCGGGCAAGGAAGGCTCGCCATGCTTTTCGATATAGCTCGGCGCCGCCACGGCGACGCGCGAAATCGTGCCTGCGTGACGAACGACCAGCGATGCATCTGATATCTCGCCGGCGCGCATCGCTAGATCGAGACGATCTTCGATCATGTCGCCGATCCGATCGCTCACCACGAGCTCGACCTTCAGTCCCGGGTGATCCGCGAGCAACTCGGGCAGACGCCGCGCGAGGAAGCGACCTGCGGTCCCCGTCACGCCGACGCGGACCAGGCCTATGGGAGAGGCGCTCTGTCGTCCCACGGCGGTCAGCATGCCCTCGACGCCGTCCAATATCGGTCGCGCGAGGAGGACAAGCATCTGTCCGTCATCGGTGAGGCTGATCTTTCGCGTGGTGCGATGGAACAAGCGAACGCCAAAGTGCTCTTCGAGCTGCGAAATCTGGCGGGCGACCGCGGCCTGGCTCACATCACGCTCGCGCGCGACGGCGGAGAACGAAAGAACTTCCGCTACGCGTACGAGGATGCCGAGGCTGCCGAGAAGGTCCATCGCCGGTGCGCCTGTTCTCTAAGGCTCTGCCACCTGCAGACGTGCTTTCTCCAGCCTTTCCTTAAGAGAGAATAGTTTTCCACTGAGTTCATCGAGTTCGCCGGGCGCGAACTCCGCGAAGATAAATTCAATCAATGAATCTCGTCGCGGTGCCAGTCCTTCCAGATGCTCCAACGCTCGATGCGTCAGCGACAGGTTGACGATTCGTCCGTCTCGTCGCGACGTCTTTCTCTGGATTAAGCCCTCTTTCTCAAGGATTTTTGACTGCGTTGTGACAAACGATGCTTCGACGTTCAAAATTTTCGAGACGTTGCCGACGGACAACCCGTTGTCGTCGTTGGCATCGGCGAGGATCAGCATGATCTTCCATTGCGGGCCGGTGATTCCGAGCGTTTTCGCCCAGGACTGATAGAGTTCATCAAGAGATGCGTGGAGCGACGCGATTTCCCGACCAAACTGTCGAATAGAGTCTCGCTTCCTCATTGCGAATACATCTGCTCCGTTCATTGGTCATGTCACCGAGTGTAGCTTGGCTGCAACAAGATCGATTTTGTTGTCATTTGATAATGGTGTTATCTAGATCATGACAAATAAGTTCGTTACTTATGCTCGGGCAAGGGGGCTGGTTGGCTCGACGCGATAAATTTTCCGTCAGCTTGAGACACTTGTAATTGGGCATTACGCGAGAGCGATGGGTCTCAGGCCGCTCGTTCCGCTTCGACTGACACCAGTCCGTCAGATCAGGAGGTTGCAATAAAATGACTGTCGTTAGGACATTCGTACTTGGTGGGGCCGCAAGCCTCATCACTCTGGCGGGCGCGCAAGCGGCCGATCTTCCGGTGAAGGCGAAGGCCGTCGAATATGTGAAGGTTTGCTCGCTGTACGGCGCCGGCTTCTGGTACATCCCGGGCACCGACACCTGCATGAAGATCGGTGGCTATCTGCGCGTGGACGCGACCTTCAACGGCGGCATCCATGGCACCCCGGCGTGGAACGGCGATATCGGTCAGGGGAACCGTTATCGCGATTACTTCGCCGCTCGTTCCCGTATGGCGCTGACGATCGATACCCGCACCGCCACCGAATATGGCGTGGTCCGCACCTTCGGTCAGGCCGACTTCCAGTTCTCGACGCTCGGCGGCAGCACCTACAACCCGAACTCGATCAATACCGGCCTGCCGGTTGCCGGCTCGCAGTTGCTCGACACTCCCGGCGGCGGCTACGTCGCGGTCGAATACGTCTTCATTCAGTTTGCCGGTTTCACGTTTGGTAAGTCTGCTTCCGCCTACGCTACTCCGTGGCAGGGCTTCCCGGGCAACATCAACTCCAACCTGCTCGGCGGCCAGAACACCGACACCGGTGTGAACAACATCCAGTACACCGCGCAGTTCGGCAACGGCATCTCGGCCAGCATCGGCTTGGACGATCCGACGGTCTGGGATCGCACCGCGGTCTACAACCTGTCGCTGCCTCTGAACGCGACGTTCAACACGGGCAACGCCTATGCGGGCGTTCACGCGCCTGACGTGGTCGGCAACATCCGCGTCGACCAGGCTTGGGGTCTGTTCCAGATTTCGGCCGCGGCGCATGAAGTGAGCGGCTCCTACAACACGCTCAACGCACTCGGCGCACCGGCCGGCGGCGTGGGTCTGCCGGGTGCGGCACCGACCGGAGCGTCCGAGCTTTCCGGTCACCCTGACACCAAGTGGGGTGGCGCGGCGATGATCGGCGTGAACATCAAGAACATCCCGACCGGCCCCGGCGACGACATCAAGTTCGACGTCAGCTACGCCAAGGGCGCGACCAAGTACGTGATCTCCACCTCGTCGTCCTCGCCGAGCTTTGCGATGTTCGGCGGCGGCGGCGCGGGCGCCTATCAGAGCATCGGCTTCGGTGCCACCACCGACGGCGTCTACCTGCCGGTCGCGGCCGGTGGCGACGGATCGTTGCATCTGACGGAAGCCTTCGGCGTCCGCGGCGCCTTCAACCACAACTGGGATCCGTACTGGTCGACCAGCCTCTTCGGCAGCTATTCGGCGGTCCGGTATGATGGTGCGGCGAAGGCGTTCATGTGCCTCAACTACACCACGCCGGCCAAGGCGGTCAGCGCGAATTACGTCTGCAACCCCGACTTCAACGTCTCGCAGCTCGGCGCGGTCACCCGCTGGACCCCGGTCAAGAACCTGACTTTCTCGGCCGAATTCCAGTGGTTCCACCTCGACCAGAGCTTCCAGGGCTCCGCCGTCCTGGGCCCGTCGGCGCCCAAGCCTTCGGCCCGCTACGAGTTCAAGGACCAGGATACCTACCTGCTCCAGCTCCGCGCGCAGCGTAACTTCTGAGGACAAAGAGCCGCAGCGCAGCTCGTCTGCGGCTCCAGATCATGATCCGATTAGACCAATCGGATCATGGTCCATCTATCTGTTTGAGCATGATCTTTTCGGAAAACCGGTTTCCACTTTTCCGGATGATGCTCTACCAACGTCAACAGGGACCTGCCGCAAACAGATCTTCGTGTTGACCTCCAGGGACCTCCGGCGATGCCCCGCCGGAGGTCTTTCCTTTGAGATGACATATTATTCACGTGACATGGTGTCCGCGCGACATATTGTTGTTGCGCGTGTTCCGCTTTTGCTCATATTTTATGCAGAACCCGCCGGTGAATTTCGATTTTCGCTCTGGCGTTTCCTATGGCGGCCGATGCAGCATCCCGCGCCCTGTCGGCGCTCCAGGGGCGCTTCCAGAAGGAGCAGTCGGGGGCGCCGTCGGTCATGCCCATCCTGTCCCGCGAGCATATTGAACCAGCAGAAATGTCTTACCTTGACGATTCCCTTGGCTATGCCCTCCATCGGGCACAATTGGCGGTGTTTGAGGGAATTCTTCAGTGTTTCGCTGAGTCCGACGTAACGGCTGCGGAATTCCTGGTGCTTGTGGTGGTGGCGGAGAACCCCGGCATCAACCAGGCTGATCTCGCCAAGAGCCTTGAAGTGGAGCGCCCGAGGATCGTTCCGACCCTCAACAGCCTGGAACAGCGCGGGCTAGCCAAGCGGACCCAAGTCGCCCAAGATGCCCGCGTCAGGCAGATCCATCTCACCAAGAGCGGCCATCAGCTCGTGAAGGTGCTGCAACGGCGCGCCCGGGACCATCAGAAAAGGATCATGGCGCGGCTCGATGAAACCGAGGCAAAGGTGATTCTCTCCTGCCTCTGGAAACTTGCAGGGCGGGATTGTCCGGACGAAGAGCGCGTCCGTCGGAACGGAGCGCAAGTCCGCAGCGTCTGAGTCTTCGCCGCGAACGTGCTGTGGTCACCGCTGTCGTTTCTCATTTTCGCCGCGGCTGACGATCACGCCTGGACGTTGATCAGCTTCGCCGCCGTCAGGCCGAGGATGTCGGCCTTCTCCTCATCGCTCAATGACGTGCATGCGAAGATGTGGTCGACCGGCTGCAACTGCCATGGATACGGATAGTCGCTGCCCAGCACGAGCTGCGACGCGCCGACCTGCGCGGCCAGATGCCGGATGGCCTCCGGCGTGAACACCAGCGAATCGAAATAGATCTGCTTGAGATATTCGGTCGGCCGCTTCTTCAGCTTGATGTCGGGATTGCAATTGGCCGGGCTGACCAGGCAGGCGTGATCCGCACGATCCGCATAGGAAGGCAGATAGCCGCCGCCATGCGCGGCGATGATCTTCAACCCGGGGAAGCGGTCGAACGAGCCTTCGAAGATCAGGTGCGCCAACGCGATACTGGTCTCGGTCGGGTAGGCAACGAGGTTGGAGAGCCAGCCGTTGCCGGCAAGATGCTTGTTCAATTCCGCGATGCCCTGCGGATGGATGAACAGGGGGACGCCGAGCTCTTCAGCCTTGGCCCAGACCGGGTGAAATTTGGGATCGGAAAACGGCATGCCCTCGACCATGCCGCCGATCGCCGCGCCTTTCAGCCCCTGTTTCCTGACCGCCGTCTCCAGCTCGTTCACCGCGAGATCGGGCGCCTGCAGCGTCAGCGAGGCGAAGGCCGCAAAGCGCTCGGGCTTGGATGCACAAAGCTCGGCCAGCTTTTCGTTCTGCATCTCTACGATCTTGCCGGCGAGCTCACGATCGCGGCCGTACCAGAACGGATTGATCGACAGCACTTCCATGTCGACCGCCTGCGCGTCCATCGCCGCCAGCCGCTGATCGAGATTGATGAAAGCTTCCTCGGCGCCGCGCACCGGAGGCACCTGGATCTTGCTGGCATCGTTGCCCAGCAGTGCGCCGGCTTCCCGGATCTGGCAATGCGCGTGAACGTCGATGGTCTTCACACGTTTGCCGTTGACGCTGACCGGCAGCGTCTGGCGCGCCGGCTGCTGCGCGTGCGCGCTGCGCAACAGGCCGCAACTGCAGAACATGATGCTGGCGGCAGCGCCGCCCTTCAAGAAGTTTCGACGGGTGGTCACGCGGGTTCCTCCCAGTTCTATTTTTGAAGTGTGCAAGGTAAGGTAGTAAACGCGGCCTCAACAAGGCAGCCGGTGCGCGCCGCACAAAATGCAACCGCGGCAACTTTTCAGAGGCGCTTCTCGAAGAACGTGTCCGGATACGGATCGTCGTTGAAACGCTCGATCTCGTTCCAGCCGCTGTTGCGGTAAAGCTGCTGCGCCTCCGGCAGCGCGCTGTTGGTATCGAGACGCAGGACCTTGATGGACAATTCGCGCGCGATGTCCTCGGCGGCCTCCATGAGACGATGTGCGAGCCCAAGGCCGCGCGCTGATGGCGCGACCCACAGCCGCTTGATTTCCGCGATCTCGCCGCCACCGCCCTTCAGTCCGACGCAGCCGATCGGCAGGCCGTCCGATATCGCGACGAGGAACGCGCCGCGCGGGCGGATCATGTCCACGGCTTCCGGATCGCGGGACAGCGAGACGTCGAAGCCGTTCTCGAAGCGGCGCGCCAGCTCGGCATAATATTCACCGAGGCAGTATCTGGCGTCCTCGCGCCTCGGGTCGATTTCCTCAAGCACGATGCGGCCGCACCCGAGCGCGGAAGCGACCAGGTCCATCGCACGCAGAAGTTCTTCCTGCCGCGAGTGGCGGGCCAGGAAGTCTTTGGCCCGGGCGTTGGAGAGCGCTTCATAAGCGCGGAATTCGGAACGGCCAGTCCTGGTCAACCGGGCGACGCGCCGCCGTGCATCCTCGGGATGCGGCACGGTCTCGATCAGGCCTTCGTCTTCCAGGCCGCGCAGCAGGCGACTCATCAGGCCGGAGTCGAGGCCGAGATAGTCGCGGATCGCCGCAACATCGGACTGCCCATGCCCAATCGCGTTGAGCACGCGCGCGCTGCCGAGCGGGCGTCCGCGCCCGAGAAAGGAGGTGTCGAGGGCGCCCACCTCGGAGGTGACGGCACGGTTGAAGCGGCGGACACGCGCGATGGGATCGAGCGGCATGATACCTGACTTTAGTCAGATAAATTGTTCTGTCAATCGAGGGCGGGGCGAAGTTGGGACGAAGCCCTGCGCACTGCGTCATGTCGTTCGCCAGATCCGGGCTCGCCAGCAGGCACTTACCGCGCCCGTTAACCCAACCTCTTAACAATCCGTAAACACCTGCAAGCGCAGCCTCCGCACCGGAGGTGCAGCATGCTCATCTACCCCGTACCTGTCGAAGTGACGAAGGCGAGGGTTCAGCTTCTCGCCCATCAGATGGAAAAGGCCCCGCCTCGTGTCATCAACGAAGCCGTCCTTGACGTCTTCGCGGCCAAGAACAAGGTCGAGCGCGACGCTGTCGCTGTCGATATCAAGGCGTAGCGCGCGGCCGTCCTTGCAGTGAGAAAAGCCGCCCCTCACGTTGCGCCCACGCGATCTCTGTTGAGCAACGGTGGCGCGGACCTATCGGAGCGCTCGGGCGTTGATGGCAGACCATCCCGGTGATGGTGGCGCCATTGTCTCACCGTAAGGTCATGCAAATGAAGCGGCAGTTCATCATCGCTCTCGGTGGGTTGACGTTCCTGCTCGCGTCATTCGCTTCCGGGCAACCGATGGCGCAAGACGCGGGCGCATCGGGACAGCAACTGTTCAACAATTCCTGCCGCACCTGCCACACCACGAAAGAAGGTGACAATCGCTTCGGTCCGCATCTGCACAATATCATCGGCCGCAAGGCCGGTTCGCTGCCGAATTATCGCTACTCCGAGGCGATGCAATCTGCCGATTTCGTGTGGGACGAAGACAAGCTCGGACGCTTCATTCAAAATCCGGATGCACTGGTGCCGGGCAACGGCATGACACCCTATACCGGAGTCCGGTCCGCCGAAGACAAGGCGAAGATTATCGCTTTCCTGAAGTCGTCCGGCCAGTAAGGCGCGCCGCCTTCAGTGCGCCGGCACGACGAAGACCTGGCCGGGATAGATCCGGTTGGGATTGCGGATTTGTTCCTTGTTCGCCCGGTAGATGACGGCATAGCGTTGCCCCGCACCGAACGCGCGCTGGCTGATGCGCCAGAGGCTGTCACCGCGGGAGACGGTGGCGGTCGTGATCTTCGGCACCACCACGGCGGAGGGCGAGCCCTTGTCGGACGGAGCGGTCGCCTGGGCAGCGGCCAGCTTGGTCGGGGCAGCTTCCGAGGGCTTGGCCTGCGCCGGCAAGGAGGCGGTCGTCAATGTGCTCGGAACGTTGAACGGCACCTCGGCGCGCGCGCGGACGGCGCCTGAAGCAGCCTCCACCTCGTCCAGCCTGATCCGGTAATTGCCTGCCGCCACGCCGGCATTAATGGCGACGGAGAGGCGCCCGTTGTCGTCCGACGTCACGGCGGTGACAAAGCTGTCGTTGAGATAGAGCCTCACGGCGGCGCCGGGATGCGCGCGACCGCTGACACGGAGCTTTCCGCCCGGCTCGGTCTCGATCGCTTCCACGACGATCACGCGCTCCGCCGCCGGCGTCGGGGCGGGATCCTGCGAGAGCACCTTCACAGGTTTATCCGGCGCTATCAGCGCTACGATCGGCTGCTCCTTCCCGGCAGGCTCGAGCGCCACCGCGACGCTCTGCTTGGACGCGGTCTCCTTGCCGTCCGGCTGCTTGACGCGCAGGGTGAGATCGTAATTCCCCGGCGGCAGTGGACGCGGGATCATGGCGAATTGTCCCGATTGATCGGCGACGATGCGATCGTGCAATTCGCCGTTGCGGAGCAGCTCCACCGTCGCACCCGGCGTCGCCCGGCCCGCGATCACGGCTTCGCCTGTTGGCTCGATGCGGACAACGTCGAACTCCGGCATGCCGTCGCTGCTACCCGGGGCGGGAGGCAGGCCGGTAAGCGCTGTTGCGAGGTTGGCCGCCTCCGATTGTAGGGCCGATAGAGCCGATGGTGCCTGATCGCGCTTGTCCGATGCCGAATCCTGCGCTGCAGGCGCAGACGTCGTGGCGGAGCTGGTGTCCACCGGTGGCGTTTGCCGCGCGGGAGGAATGAGGAAGAACAGCGCGACGACGCCGGCGATGGCAAATGCCAGCATCGGCACGACCATTCGGCTTATCGACGTGGCGCTCATGATGTTCATCCGTTTGGCCGAATCGCTTGACGGCGCGTGGCGCAGCATGTCGGGAACAGTGCTCCCATCTGTTCAGTCCATCAAGTAGCCTTCAAATCGCTTGGTAGATTGGTCAGCCAGGCTGACTTAATCTGCCAGCGCTCCTCAGTGCCAATCCGCCAAATTGATCGCGAGCGCGATGGCGCCGACCAGGACCAGGCTCACGGCCCAGACCGTCTCCAGATTGAACCAGCTTCTCGCCACATACCTCACGCCGAGATAACGATACACCAGCCACGCCAGGCATCCGCCGGCGGTGATCATGGCTGCGGTGTGGACCAGGGCGACCAGCAGCGCCATCGCGAGGTTCTGGTTGACGACGCCTGCCGCCGCCTCGTGGCCGTCATGGATGCCGGAAGGCAGGCAGAGCCCGAGATAGAGCGGCAGGATCATCAGCCCGGCGCCATGGGCGATCGCGACCGCGAACGACCACAGGCCAAGTTGCGTCGGCGGTATCCGTGCCAGCGCGCGCGGATGGCGAGGCCTGAGCAGTCGCGTGACGCCAAAGGCGATGACGAGCAGGCTGGCGCCGGCCTGGATCGGGCGCTGCCACTCGACCAGCGCGATCAGGAGCGCGAACGGCAACAGCACCAGCAGCATTGCAAAGAGGTGACCGACCGACAGCGGCAAGAGCGCACTGACGAGTGCACGAGGGGATTTCTCCATCAGGCCCGCGGCGACCGCGAGCGGCCAGCCCATGCCGGGATTGATCCCGTGATAGAGGCCGCTCGCGACGATGCCAAGCCAGAGCCAGAGGATGGGCGTGTCTGCCTCGTTCAATTCCAGACCGACGGATAGCAGAAGGAGTCCGTCGAGCAGTCGCCGCCTTCGAGGCGGATCTGATGCGCGCGGTAGCCATCGGGGAAGCTCACGAAGTAGTCGCGGGCGAGCTCCAGCCCGCCCTGCGGTCCGACATTGGCCATCACCTTGGCGCCCGGCACGCCGTCGGGATAGAACTGGTCGTCCCAGCTCGAATAGAGCGAGTTGGTCCAGTACACGCGCTTGCCGTCGCGGCTGATCTCGACCATCTGCGGGCCGCCGGCGAAGGCTTTTCCATCGGGGTGTGGCGTGCGGCGCGCGATGCCGCCGATATGCACGGAGCCGGCAAGTTTCGGCTTCCTGGGATCGCTGACGTCGTATTGGCGCATTTCGCCGGTGCCCCAGCAGGCGACGTAGAGGAAACGATCGTCCATCGACAGATCGATGTCGGTCACCAGCGGCGGCACCCCGCCGAAGCCCTGCAACAGCGGCGGCAGTTTTTCCTTCGGTGCGGGCTCCGCGGGAATTGTCGCCGTCTTCTCGATGTGGAACTTGCCGCCCTCGCGCCACCAGGTCCAGATCGAGCCTTCGAGGTTGGTGGTGTCGACGACGACGCCGACGAAGCCATATTCCCTGACCGGATCATGCGCAGGACGCACCTCGAGCGCCATCTGGTGGTTGGCGCCGAGATCGAGGGTCTGCACGTTGCGGCGGGCGCGAAGGTCCCAGAAATGCAGCCTGTGGCCGTATTTGTTCGACAGCAGATCTTCCGGCACGACGCCGTTCTCGAATTGCGGCGGCAGCGCCCATTCGCTGCTCACCATGTAGTCGCGCGGCAGATTCCACCAGAAGTCATAATGCAGCGTCTGCGGGCCGCGATCGATCTCCCAGCGCCCGAGCACGTCGAAGGTTTCGCAGTCCATGATGAAGATGCCGGGAGGCCCGTTGGTGCCGTCCTTGCCGCTGCCGCCGAGCGTCGAGACATAAATGCCGTCCGGCCCGCAATGGATCGTGTGCGGCCGCGAGTAGCCGGTCTTGCCGAACACTTCCTCGGGCTCGATGATCTTATGAATCTTTGCCTCGAGCGGCGATGGCTTTGTGTCGATCACATAGATGCGCGAAGATCGCAGTCCCGGGATGATGAGATAGCGGCGTTCGACAAAGGCGTGTCCCGTGAGCGGCGACAGCGCGGAGGAGCAGGCGTTCCAGCCGAAATGATGGAATTCATCGCCCTTGTTCGGCATCGTCACGGTATGGACGATCTGGCTGTAGGTCTTTGAGCCCGGCTTGACGTCGATCACCGCGAGCGCGTCGGGCTTGGAGAAATCGGGGCTGAGCAACAGCGTGTAGGCAAAATTCTCCGGCGGCGCTTCCATGGCAAGCTTCGGCGACGCATGGAACGTGGGGTCCGGTCTCATCGTCATGACTTCCTCCGTTATTTCGGCTTGGGCCAACGGCTCGGACGGTCGGAGCGAGGAAACGGCTTGTTCTGGGACTTGCGATCGGGGCTCCGCGGGCGAGGGTTGGCAGCGCCAGCTTACGGCATCGCGCGCCTGCGCGGAATATGCTTGTGGGCGACAGCGGTGCGGCGATTGGGCCCTGCCGCGGAGTTCTTCGACAGCTGCGGAGCGTCGCACTGCGCTCGGGGTCACGCCGAATGGGCAAGTATCTCTGTGATTCCGGTATTCTTCCGTCAACCAAGCTTATTCAGCTTTCGGCTAGGAATGCCTGCCAAGCTGTCGTCATTGCAAGTGGTCGCGACTGAAGCGTGATGACTTCTTCTCGAATTGTGATCCCGCTTTAGCTTCTTAGTTTGAGCATGATTTTTTCGGGGAGGCGGTAGTCACGCTTCCGGATCATGCTTGAGCGACAGTGAATTCCGGAATGATTTGAAACCCGGACCAGCCCGGTTGGCGGTCTCTTCCACAAAGGAGGCCCCTATGCTCAAGGGCTTCGCAATTGCGGTTTTGCTGCTGCTTGGTGCATCGCAGTTCGATCAATACTGCTACGCAGGCCGTTACACGGATGCTGCGCTGTCAATGCTGAGACAGATCAGGCACTCATTTCGGATCTGACGCCCGGCGCTGTCTGCACCGGATCATCGTTCGGGGCGTATACTCGCACGCCTGGGACGCGCAAGCTGCCAATGGCCAAGCCTGCGTTCATTCGGGCTCGATCTGGCGCAGATTTCAATCTATGATTGATAACAGCAGAGTTCGGCGAGAGGCGTGAACCGGGAGGGGTCCAATGCGTTTCAAGATGCTGACGCTTGTCGCGTTGGTCGCGAGCTTTCAGTTCTTTGGCGCATCCAACCGGCTTGATGCCGCAACTGACGGTGAAGGTCCTCAGGAAGTCCTCTGGCCGACAAAATCCTGGCAGACGTCGAGCCCCGAAGAACAGGGGATGGACTCAGCGAGTCTTGCCCGGCTGATAGAGAATGTCGGCACTTATCAGCAGGACAGCCTGACGATCATTCGTCACGGCAAGATCGTCGCTGATGTCTACTACGCTCCGTACATCGCCGGGGTCAGCCATGATTTGAGATCAGTGACCAAGAGCGTCGTCGGCACGCTGACCGCTATTGAGCTGCAAAAGGGCGAGCTTGATAGCGTTGATCACCCGGTCATCGATCTGTTTTCAGACAAGCAAATCCAAGACGTCGATGACCGGAAAAAGGCGATCACGGTGCAAAGCCTTCTCGACATGACGTCAGGCATCGAATGGCTGGAGAAGGCGTATCGCCCCGGCGAGACCATCATGAAGATGTACGAGAGCCCCGATCGGACGGCCTTCGTGCTGAACCAGCCGATGGCTGGCGCGCCCGGTGCCACGTTCAATTACAATGGCGGCAACCCTTATCTGCTGTCCGCGCTCGTCAACAGGAGGTCCGGGCAGAGCGCCTTCGATTTTGCAAAGAAGGAGCTGTTCGAACCGCTTGGCATCCACAGTGCCCGATGGGGAAATGTGGACGCGCAGGGTGTGACGGACGGCGAAGCGGGCCTGTATCTCTCGCCGCACGACATGGCCAGGATCGGCTACCTGTATCTTCACAACGGGCAGTGGGAGGGAAAACAGCTTATCCCGTCGTCATGGGTCGAGAGGGCGAAGTCCGGGCCCGTCGCAGCGACGTCTGGATTTCACTATGGGAACCTGTGGTGGTCTTATCCCGAAAAGGGCGCCTACATGGCGCGCGGCCGGCATTCGCAATTGATCCTGATCATACCGAGGTTGGATGTTATCGTCGTCATGACCGGCGCCCTGCGGGACACCGAGTTCTATTCGGCCTCCGGGCTGATCGACGACATCTCGGGCGCGGTCAAATCCGACAAGCCGCTGCCCGAGAACCCCCTCGCCAAGGCGTTGTTAACCGACGCGATACGCCGAGCCGCGGCCGAAAAACCGTACGCCATCGGCGGCACGCCGGATCTGGCCAAGGCGATTTCGGGAAAGGCCTATCATTTCTTCGACAACAGGCTGCGGTTGAAAAGTTTCACGCTGAATTTTTACGACACGGATTCGTCCTGGGTGATCACGACCTATACCGACAAGTCAGATGGCCGGTTTACAGGATTGGTCGGACTGGACGGAACCTATCGCAAGAGCCCTCCGGCGCAGTATGGGATCAACGCCGCAAGAGGGCGCTGGACCGGCGACCATACATTTGTGATGGAGCGCCGGATCCTGGGGCATGGCGAAATCCAGACCTGGGCGCTGACCTTCGACGGCGACAAAGTGAAGGTGAATTTCGAGAACACCGACGGCTTCAAAGCAGAGCTGCGAGGCGAGAGCACCGAGTGAATGCAGCCCGCTGCGAAAGCGGGCCCGCTCCTGCAACAGATGGAGCGTGAGCCGCACGATGCGTCGATCGAGTATCGGAAGCGGGTATTCGCATCGGTTTGGTCGACGAGACGGTCATGACTATCTCGCCGACCAAGGAGCCAATTCAGTCCGTTCAGCGTCACGACAGGGACTGCGCGACGCCGGTCCGGCGGCGAAGCCTGGATACTTCGACCGGAGTGATTTCTCCATCGAGCCAGTCCTGCTCGCGCGCCAGGGCCCTCCAGGAATCTTCCAAGCGCTTGAAGTAAATTTTCGTCTGCTTGTCGGTTGTCCGCTTTGCAAGCTTTGAACAGATCACCGCGTTATCCAAGAGATGCTGCGATTGCTTCATGGAAAGTCCTCCCGTTCGAAGGAAACGTAGGCGATCGGCAAGGCCATTCAACGAAACTTCCGTGACGATTTGGTCACGCTCATGAACACCTGTTCATCATGAGCGTGCAGTCGCGGGCAAGCGAATGAAGTCAATTCGCGGCTGCAAATGTCTTGCGCAGCGATTTCCGAACGCGCTTACACCTCGACGTTGCGAAGAGCGGGAACATCACGACATTGTCCGCGTTGAGGGTGCCGTTGGAATGCTTCAATGAAGGGCGACCCATGAACAAAGCAACGCTGAACGGAATCGCAACCGCAGGTGTCCTGGCGCTCGCGCTCGGCATCGCTCCGGCGAATGCTCAAGAGGCTGGACGAACGAAAGTCGGCACACTCACCTGCAGCATATCGCCAGGGGTCGGGATGATCGTCGGGGGACAGCGGCAGCTGAGCTGCATCCTTACGTCGGCGAGAGGCAGAGCACGCGAGCCTTATGATGGCACCGTCAGCACGCTCGGGCTCGACATCGGCGCCACATCCGGCGGCCAACTGACATGGGCGGTTTTTGCGCCGACGACACTGCGCCGCGGCGCGTTGGCGGGAACCTATGTGGGGGCCACCGCCGGCGGCACAGTCGGCGCCGGCGTGGGCGCCAACGTCCTGGTCGGAGGATCGGACCGCACGGTCACCTTGCAGCCGCTGTCCGTGCAGGCGCAGACGGGCCTGAATATCGCGGCGGGCGTATCCAACATGGAGCTACGGCCGACCGCTGCGCCGCCTGCACGTCGCAGGGCTCAGTGACTGGAACGAGCCCGGCTCATTGCTGCGTGCCGGCGTCCTTGTTCCGGAATGCTTTCTCTCCGGCATCGGACACTTCGACCCACGTCTTGTCGGGCGCGGCGTCGGCGACGTAGTTGTCGTGCCAGTTCCACCACTTGTAGGTCGGGGTCTGGGGATAGCCTTCGGGCGAGTCCTCCCAGACCTCCTGCCGGCCCAGCGGCGTGATGTCGAGATAGTTCCAGGTGCCTCCCATCTGCTCGTCGCCGCGGTTGTTGATGAAGTAGGTGCGGAACACGCGGTCACTGTTGCGGTAGAACACGTTGGTGCCGTGCCACTCGTTCACGCCGAAGTCGGCGTCGAAGCCATCAGTGATGGTGAACCATGGCATCTGCCAGCCCATCCGCGCCTTCAGCCGCGCGATGTCCGCCTGCGGCGCGCGTGAGACGAAGACGAGGGTGGTGTCACGGGCGTTCAGATGGGCGAGGTGGGCGACCTGATCGGCCACCATGGAGCAGCCGCGGCAGGCGTGATCAGGCCAGCCGAACACGCCCGGCTCGAAGAAGGCGCGATAGACGATGAGCTGACGCCGGCCGTCGAACAGGTCGAGCAGGCTCGTCTTGCCCGCAGGCCCCTCGAACGTATACGACTTCTCCACCGCCATCCACGGCATGCGCCGGCGTTTGGCGGCGAGCGCGTCACGGGCGCGGGTCTGCGCCTTCTCCTTCACGAGCAACTGCTGGCGGGCCGCTTCCCACTCCCGCGGCGATACGACCGGTGGTGTGTGCATGGCGCGCTGGCCGCCTTTCCGTCCGTTCTCTGTCGATGTGTTCATGGCTCCGGAAACCTCCTGATTTGGACGAATTCGCGGCCTCGTGGCGTGAGGCGCGATTCCATTCGCCGCAAGTTGGCAGCGGAAATCGAACGGTGAGAGTAACAAGTGTGGCGCTATTCGGTTCGAGTCGCTGATTGCAGCCGCTATGCGCGAGGCAGACATTCCCCCGTCGATTCGATTGTGGCTTGGGGCCCAGAAGCAGAAGTGTCACTGACGCATTATTGGTGCGCTGCCATAAGGTGTTGGGAGCGGCCTCACCAGCCCCCCTTGCTTGATGTGCCGTATGGCTTGATGCAGACTCTGCTATCTCAAGACTTGTCTATTTGAGGCAAATTCGCGACTGAAGGGCAGGCATTGCCTGCGAGGCTGACATATGAGCGCAGGGCTCGACATGTCCGCGGCGCAAATGTTGCGTCATGGGCGCGACGTGCTGTTCGCGCTGTGCCTCGTGGTCGAACTTGTCTTCGGTCGGGTCACGCCGGCCCACGCGCTCGAACAGGTGTCGCTGCAATTGAAGTGGAAACATCAGTTCCAGTTCGCCGGGTATTACGCTGCGGTCGAGAAGGGATTTTATCGCGACAACGGCCTCGATGTCTCAGTTCGCGAGGGCGGCCCTGGCATCGATGCGGGCCTCGAAGTGGCCAAAGGCGCTGCTGATTTCGGCGTGTGCACGACCAGCGTGTTCGTCAACAGCGCCGAACGCGCCAACAATGTCGTCCTCGCTGTGATCTTTCAGCACTCCGCGGCCATCATCCTGGTGCTGCACCGCGCCGGCATCCATGCGGTCTCCGAGTTGAAGGGCCACGCTTTGATGGATGCCCCCGGCAGCGATGACATCGCCGCGATGCTGAAGCACGAGGGGGTCGGCTACGCGGACCTGCCCCGCATCGCCCATTCCGGGAATCCGCGTGATCTGCTCAGCGGCAAGGCCGATGCGATGGTCGCCTACAGCACCAACGAGCCATATTTGTTCGAAGAGTACGGCACGCCATATCTGGCCTTCTCGCCGCGCGCCTACGGGTTCGACTTTTACGGCGACAACCTCTGCACCTCAAAGCGCCAGATCGCAGCGCATCCGGAGCGCGTAGCAGCGTTTCGCGAGGCGAGCTTGAGGGGGTGGGCCTATGCGCTCGCCCACAAGGAGGAGATCGCCGATCTGATACGAGGCAAGTACGCCGCGCAAAAAACTCAGAAGGCGCTGCTGTTCGAGGCCGCGCGGACCGAGCTGCTGATCGAGCCGCATCTCACGCCGATCGGTCAGCAGAGTGTCGCGCGCTGGAACGCCATCGCGCGCGCTTATGTCGACCTCGGCATGTTGGATGAAGCGAAGCTCCCGGAAGGCCTGATCTATGCGTCTGACGATCAATCATGGCGATCGCAGATGCGGGATCCGAGACCGTGGGCCTTCCTTGCGGTCGTTGCTGCCATCCTGCTGAGCCGGATTCTTTATCGCCGGATTGCGCCCGCAATCGGTGCGCTGCGACTGAGCGCGGCGATGTCGGGATTGTTCGTCCTCCTCAGCATTCCCGCGCTGATATTCATCCTGGCCTACAATTACTGGCAAAACTCGGCCACGATCAATGCGACGCTGAACGACGTCGTGGCCAAGACCAAGCGGGCCAGTATCGATGACGCCCGAGGCCTGATCAATCCGGTCGAGGCCACGCTGGAATTGCTCGCCTCCTTCGCCGCGGAAGATCCCGAGATATTCAAAAAGGAGGAGAGCCGCGAGTTGCTCCACGAGGCGCTTACATCGGCGCCGCAGATCGATGCGGTCTATGTCAGCTTGGAGGACGGCTATCATCGGGTTGTGACCCGGATCGACGATGACCGCCGGCGCTCCGATCCCAAGATTCCGGCGACAGCGAACTGGCATTCCGGCTATATCGACAGCTTCTCCGGCTCGCCGCGACGGGTCCGGCACCGTACGTTCTACGATACGTGGCCCCATGTCGTAGGGAGTTATGACGTTGGGACAATCGAGGACATCAGGACCCTTGCCGGTTACCAGGCGGCGAAAGATGCCCGCGCACTGATCATCGAGGGGCCTCGGCCAAATCCGGACACCGGCTTTCCGGTCATCATTGTGAGAGTCCCGATTATCAAGGACGGTGCGTTCGTTGGCTGTGCTTCGGCAAATATCACGCTCAACGTGCTGTCGCAGTTTCTCACCAGCCATCGCGCCAGCCCGCGCAGCACCACCGTGATCGCCAATCCGACCGATGGCACGATCATCTCTTATCCTGACCCGAAGAAAGGCGTGAGACTGGAGAACGACCGCCTGGAAATGGCCAGGCTGGATACGATTGACGACCCCAATGTGCGCGAGGCTCATCGGCTACAGAGCGATACCAATCGCGACGATTTCCTGTTCCGGTCGCCGCAGGGCGGCGAAGAGATCAGCGCCTCATTTGCCCGCTTTCCAGGAAGTTTCGGCAAACCGTGGGAGGTTATCACCCTGACGCCGACCGATGATTTTATCAGGACCCTCAAGCGAACGAACAGGCAGATGGTCGCCCTGATCGCCGCTCTCACCGGCATCGAGTTGCTGCTGATCCATTTCTTCTCCCGCAGATTGTCACGGCCGATCGAATGCGTGTCGCAGGACTTGCGGTCAGTCGAGGACCTGACGTTCTCGCACGGGGTCGCGACGCCATCAAAGATCAAGGAGATCAAGGAACTCCAAACCGCCGTCAAGCTGTTCGAGACGTCGCTGCGCTCCTTCTCTTCGTTCGTACCGCTGGGCATAGTGAGGAATCTGATCAAGACGGGAACCCCGCTGACACTCGGTGTGGAACAGCGCTTCATGACGGTGCTGTTCACCGACCTGAAGGACTTTTCCACTCTGTCGGAGCAAATGGCGCCGAATGATCTCCTCGCGCAACTTTCGCACTATTTCGAAGTCGTCTCGCACGCGATAGCGGAGGAGTCCGGGACGGTCGACAAGTTCATCGGTGATGGCATCATGGCGTTCTGGGGCGCTCCGGTCCATCGCGACGACGATGTGTTGCGTGGCTGCTGTGGTGCGATGCGGGCGACGAGGCGAATGGAACAGCTCAATGCGGACTGGAGCAAGCAGGGGCGACCGTCACTGCATCTTCGGATCGGGCTGCATTGCGCCGAGGTGCTTGTCGGCAATGTCGGTTCAAGCGAGCGGCTCAGCTACACGGTGATGGGAGACGGAGTGAACGTTGCGGCGCGACTGGAAGGCATCAACAAGAATTTCGGAACCACGATCTGCATCAGCGACAGCGTGGTCGAGGCTGTCGGGCCGGAAATCGTGGCAAGGCCGATCAGAAAGGTTCAGGTCAAGGGTCGCAAGCGGGAGTTCATGATCTATGAGCTTCTGGGCATCAAGGCCAGCGACGATCCGGAGCTACAGGCGTCGGACAATGCAGCCAGACTGTGCGATTTGACGTGGGAGGCCTCGTTACATTTCGAGCGAGGTGAATTCGATCAAGCCGCCCGCCGCTACGAGGGTATTTTGACTGCCTTCCCCGATGATTCAGTTGCAAAGTCGCTGCTCGCGATGTGCTCGGCAAAGGCATCGGCTTAGTCCAGGCTCTTGGACGGAGTCAATTCGGGCGGCGCGCCGCCGTTCAGAGGCGCAACTGGCTTAAGGCCAGCTAATTGCGCTTCGGCCTGATGGCGTCGGCGGTACCCTGGATGAAGGCCTGGATTTTCACAACGTCCGCTTCCGTCAGCTTGCCGGCGAAATCAGGCATGCCCTTGTCGCGGAACGGACCGTGGAAGACGATGTCCTTCAGATTGGCGATCTCTTCGGCCGGAACGTAGCCGAGATTTCTAATGTTGCCTCCGGGGCCGACACCAGGCACGCCGTGGCAGGCTGCACAGGCCGCCGCGACATAGATGGCACCGCCTTCCCTCACATCCTTCGGATCGTACTTCACGCCCTGCAGGAGACCTGCGGTCTGGTACTTCACGAATTCCGGTAGCTTCGCCTTGCCGCCCAGCGCAAATGTATAGACCGTTCCCGGGTTCTGGAACTCGGTCACTCGCTGAGAAATACCGAAAGCGCCGCCCCAGCCGACCGCAATCGAGACATACTGCATGTCATCGATCATGTAAGTTGCGGGAGCCGCGACCACGCCGTTGCCGGTCGGGGTTTCCCACAGCTTGGTTCCCTTTGCTGCGTCATAGGCGACAAAGCGGCCATCCGCCGTTCCCTGGAAAACCAGGTTGCCCGCGGTGGTCAGAGTACCGCCGTTCCACGGCGACACGTGCTCGACCCGCCAGACTTCCCTTTGATGCGCCGGATCCCAAGCGAGCAGACGTCCGAATGCGGACGACTTCGGAGGTGTGCTGTTGAAAATAAAGCCGATATTCCCGCCCAGTATGGAGCCAACCTTGCCCGGCGCAGCCGCATTCTGCGTAAACGACTTTTCCGGCGTCACACTAACCGGTATGTGCTGCACCGGAATGTAGACGAGGCCGGTCTGGGGATTGAACGACATTGGGTGCCAATTGTGAGCTCCGTCTGGCCCGGGAATGGAGTCGTATGGACCGTCGCCGCGCGCAGCCGGCAACTCGATCGGCCGCCCGTTGGTGTCGTATCCCGTCGCCCAATTCACATCGACGAAGTTCTTCGCCGAGATAAACTTGCCGTTGGTACGATCGATAACGAAGAAGAAGCCATTCTTCGGCGCGTGCAAGATCACTTTACGCAGTACACCGTCGATCATGATGTCGGCGAGGATCATCGGCTGGGTTGACGTGTAGTCCCAATTATCGCCGGGCGTCTCCTGGTAGTGCCAGATATATTGGCCGGTGTCGGCGTTGAGCGCGACGAGCGAGGCGAGGTAGAGATTATCGCCGCCCGACGGACTGCGGAATTTGCGATTCCAGGGAGAACCATTTCCAGTACCGATATAGACCATGTTCAAGTCGGGATCGAACGTGATCGTGTCCCACGGAGTCCCGCCGCCACCGTTGATCCAGTATTTGCCTGCCGGGTCCCAGGTCTTGGCCGCGGCTTCCATCGAAGCGTCTTCAAACGGCTTCGATGGATCCCCGGGCACAGTGAACCAGCGCCAGAGTTGATTACCTGTCTCGGTGTCGTAGGCTGTGACATACCCGCGCGCACCGTACTCGGCGCCGCTCTGGCCGATCACGACCTTGCCGTTGAACGCGCGAGGCGCGCCGGTGATCGTATAGGAATGCGCGTGGTCGATCAGCGTATCTTTTTCCCAGACCTTCGCGCCGGTCGCGGCATCGAGCGCGATCAGGCGGCCGTCATAGGCCCCCACGAATACCTTGCCCTTGTAAATGGCGACGCCACGGTTGACCACGTCGCAGCAGCCCTTGTAGCCCTTTGACCGGTCGACACCTGGATCGAACGACCAGAGTTTTTTTCCGGTCCGCGCGTCAATCGCATGGACCACGCTCCAAGACGCCGACTGATACATGATGCCGTCGACGACGACGGGTGTCGCCTCGACACCGCGCGATGATTCAAGATTGTAGCTCCAGACCAGCCCAAGATCCTTCACGTTGTCGGTGTTGATCTGATTGAGCTTGCTGAACCGCGTTTCGGCGTAGTCGAGGCCGATAGTTGGCCAGTCCTTGGATGTTGTGGCGTTTGCCTTGATGAAGTTGCTGTCGACCGCCGAGGTACTCGCCTTGATGCGGTCGAGCGTCGCGCTGGTGACGCTCTGCGCCGATGCGTTGAAAGGGAGAGAAAGACCAAGGAGAACCGCAAGAACAACTTTTATGTTACTGGAGGAACTGTGGATCTTGAACCGATGTCCCGGTGTCGTCCCTGGCCATTCACCCTTCAAGTTTGATAGCGCCATGTGTCGTCCCCGGCCTACGCCTTGCGCTGGTTGATATGGCGTATTCAAACTGTCTTCCCGCTACGGCACTATTTCAATCTCCCGAAAAACGGTTGCAGTTGTAGGCGTGCGGCCATCACATGGCGGGGACCGCCGATGCCGTAGCCCGGGTGAAGCGTTAGCGTAACCCGGGGCTGCTCGTCGTGTTGATACGGATGTCCCGGGTTCGCGTTCGCTCCACCCGGGCTACGCAGAGAGACGAACTCGGCTCTCGTCAATCCGGCACCGGCACGTCGAACGTGTTCAGCGTGACAGAGACCATGCAGTAGATGCCGACGAGATAGGACAGCTCGGCTGCGCCGTGCTCGCCGAACTCCTGCACCGCTGCGCGATAGGTCAGTTCCGGCAGCACGCCGCCGTTCACGAGCGCCGAGGCCATGTCAAAGGCGACCGCTTCCTGCCGCGTCAGGTCGAGCGGGCGCTGGCCGGCGACGATGGTGGCGAGCTTTTCGTCGGAGAGGCCGCGCGCCTCGGCCACCAGCACGTGAGCATAGAGCTCATAGCCCGAGCGAAAATGCGACCCGGTGACGAGGATCGCGACCTCGCGCACCGCGGCTGGCAGCAGAGGGTTCGAGGCAACGGCCTTCACCAGATCCCACACCGGCTTGCCGAACCTTGGCTCGCGCAGCCAGGGATTCCAGGGGCCGAGCAGCGCGCCGTCGGCGCGCATGTTCACGAAGCCCTTGAAATGGCGTTCGATGCCCTTGCGCATGTCATCGTAGAGCGGCTTCTGCTCGTCGGTCAGTTCGGTCGGATCGAGGATCGGAAGGCGCACGGCAAAGCTCCTCTCTCTGATGAAAGCCCAAAGAAGAGTTGAGCGTCGCGTGCATGGCGGCACGAAGCAAGTGAAGTTGCCGTGACATGCGATCGGCAAGATGCGGCCGATCCGGTTCAAAACTCCAGCGGTGCATTGTCCACCACCTCCTTCATCACGAAGAAGGTTCGCGTCTGCCGGACGCCAGGCAGCGCGATCAATTGCTCGCCGTGGATGCGGTTGAAATCTTCCATGTCGCCGACGGCCGTTCTTGTGCAGCAATCGCAGGATCTTGAGGTCGATGCGATCGAGCTTGGCAGTCATGGAAGATTCCTTCGTTATTCAGCCGGTCTGTGAGAGAAATGGCGGCATGAACGCACATTTGGCGTAGCAGAGCATAAAGCAGTCAATCGAAATAGAGAGCACCTTTCGCGCAGCCGGTGCTAGGAATCCGCATCGAGACCACGCCATCAAGGGGGACCACGATGCTGGAAAAATTCGCGCGCTATCCGCTCACCTTCGGGCCGACGCATATCGAGAAACTGGAGCGGCTGTCGAAGCATCTCGGTGGCAAGGTCGAGATCTTTGCCAAGCGCGAGGACTGCAATTCGGGGCTCGCCTTCGGCGGCAATAAATTGCGCAAGCTGGAATACATCATTCCTGATGCGATCGCGTCCAACGCTGACACGCTGGTTTCGATCGGCGGCGTGCAGTCGAACCACACCCGCATGGTCGCGGCCGTCGCCGCCAAGCTCGGCATGAAGTGCCGCCTGGTGCAGGAAAGCTGGGTGCCGCATGAGGACGCGGTCTATGACCGTGTCGGCAACATCCTGCTCAGCCGCGTGATGGGCGCCGACGTGCGGCTGGTCGATGACGGCTTTGATATCGGCATCCGCAAGAGCTGGGAGCAGGCGATCGAGGAGGTGAAGGCCGCGGGCGGCAAGCCCTATGCGATTCCGGCTGGCGCCTCCGTGCACAAATATGGCGGGCTCGGCTATGTCGGCTTCGCCGAGGAGGTGCGGGCGCAGGAGAAGCAGCTGGGCTTCAGCTTCGACTACATCGTGGTCTGCACCGTGACCGGCTCGACCCATGCCGGCATGCTGGTCGGCTTCGCCGCCGACGGCCGCGCGCGAAACGTGATCGGCATCGATGCCTCCTTCACGCCGGCGCAGACGAAGTCGCAAGTGCTCTCGATCGCACGCAATACCGCCGCTCTCGTCGAGCTCGGCCGCGAGATCGTCGAGGACGATGTGGTGCTGCTCGAGGATTACGCCTATCCCGCCTATGGCGTGCCGTCGGACGCGACCAAGGAAGCGATCCGGCTGTGTGCACGGCTGGAAGGCATGATCACCGACCCCGTCTATGAGGGCAAATCCATGCAGGGCATGATCGACCTCGTGCAGAAAGGCTTCTTCCCGGCCGGCTCACGTGTGCTCTACGCCCATCTCGGCGGCGCGCCGGCGATCAATGGGTATGCTTACACGTTCCGAAATGGGTGACGGCATCCACCCCACTCCCGTAGCCCGGATTGCGCTTCGCTCCATCCGGGCTACGGGAAACACTTTGTGGTTGACGGATTTTGATTCAAAGAACAAAATAGGAACATTGCGCGCGCAACTTGCGGATGACTTGCGAAGCTTCCTATGATGGGGCGCTGGCTGGGGAGTGAAGTATGAGGTTTGCGATCAGCGCGGTTGTCGCGGCCGCGTGCGTTGTTTTGTCCGTGACGTCGTCGCATGCGCGCGGGCCGTATGGCTCGATCGCGATAGGCAACTGGCAGGGCGGCGCCTATACCGACGACAACAGCGGCAACTTCACTCATTGCGCCGCCGGTGCCTCCTACCAGAGCGGCATTTATTTTCTGGTCCTGATCGACGCCCGCGGCAATTGGCGCCTGGGATTTTCCCATCAGGGCTGGCGGTTGACGGCCGGCGAATCCTTTCCGATGACGCTGACCTTTGACGGCCAGCAGCCCTTCAACGTGTATGGGCGGCCGCTTGGGGCACAGCTCGTGGCGGTCGACATGCCGCTCAATTCGGCGCTGATCAATCAATTCCGCAAGGCGCGGACGATGAGCGCGTTCGCCGAGGGCCAGCTCTTCCAGTTCAACCTGAACCAGACCGCGCAGCTATTGCCCGCGCTGGTCACTTGCGTCGAAAGCGTCAGGAAGAACGGGCTCGCCAATGCCGGTGAGTTCGCGGTCGCACCGCCGAAGCCGGCCCCATCAACGCCGGCCGCGCCGAGTGCCGCCGCACCCAATGCTGGCGCACCGAAGCAGGCCAGGGGCCAGACCGGCACCGGCATCGTGATCTCCAGCAATGGTCACGTGGTCACCAATCACCATGTCATCGATGGCTGCGGCGAGATCACGGGCAATCTCAGCGGCGAGGCACCCGTCAAGCTGCGGCTGGTTTCCAGCGACGAGACCAACGACCTCGCACTGCTGCAGGCGCCGACCCCGTTCAAGGAGGCCGCGGTGATCAGGGAAAATTCCGTGCAAACCGGGGATGGCGTGATCGCGATCGGCTATCCCTTTCACGGGCTCTTGACGTCCGATTTCACGGTGACCACCGGCATCGTTAGTTCGCTGAGCGGCATCTTCAACGACACCCGCCATTTGCAGATCAGCGCGGCGGTGCAGCCGGGCAATAGCGGCGGGCCGCTGCTCGACTTCACCGGCGCTTTGGTCGGCGTGGTCGCAGCCAAGCTGAACGCGCTCAAGGTCGCGCGGGCAACCGGCAACATCCCCGAGAATATCAACTTCGCCATCAAGACCGGCGCGCTCAGGGACTTCCTCGACAACAGCGTCGTGATGTACCGGGTCACCGAGCGGCGCGAGATGAAGAAGGAGACGGCCGAGATCGCCAAAAGTGCCCGCGGCTTCACGCTTCTGATCTCCTGCACGGCGAATGAGCAAAACGCCAGCGCGAAGAAGCCGGGCAATTAGTCCAACGCATGATTCGAATCAGGTTGAACCGTAGCCGCGGTGAAGCTGCACTCCCTCTCCCGCTTGCGGGGGAGGGCTGGGGTGGGGGTGCCTCCGCATTGGGACTCCCCGAGTGGAGAGAGCCCCACCCGGCGCTTGCGCGCCGACCTCCCCCGCAAGCGGGAGAGGTGAAGCCAATCCGTAACCGCTTCAATCTGATCGGCTCTCGCTCTGACGCGCGCCTGCGCGTCACTCCGCCCGTCGCAACGTGTGCAGCGTGATCTCCGCCGGGCAGTTGAGGCGAACCGGCAGCAGGCTGGTGCCGGCGCCCACCGAGGTGTAGCCGGCCATCTTGCCGTAGCGCCAGGCGCCGGCGCCGAACTTGCGCGGCAGCCAGGCTTCGAGCTTGATCGCGATGCCGCCGGGCAGGCAGAGCTGGCCGCCATGGGTGTGCCCGCTCAGCATCAGGTCAAAGCTTGCGGCTGCCGCCGCCCGGTACACTTCCGGCGTATGCGAAAGCAGGATTGAGAAGGCGTCGCCTGGAATCGGAGCGGCGGCCTTGCCGATGTCGTCGGCGCGATAGAAATGCGCATCGTCGACGCCGGCGAGATAGATCGCTTCACCGCCGCGCCGGATCGCCTCGCACTCGTTGAACAACATCCGGATGCCCATTGCCTCCAATGCCGGCGTCATTCGGATCGAGTCGTGATTGCCGAGGATGCCGTAGACCGGCGGCTTCAAAGCCGCGATCACCGGCGCAAGATAGTCAAGGCTCTTGTCGAAGGGACCAAAGGTCTGGCCGCGATAGTCACCGGTCAGCACGCAGATGTCGTAGGCGAGATCGGCGACCATGCCGGGCAGCCGCCGCATGGCGCCAGCGCTCATGTCGGCGTGCAGGTCGCTGATATGCAGGAGAGTGAAACCGTCAAAGCTCTTCGGCAGCACGGTCGAGGCAAGTTCGTTGCGCCTGATGCACACGAGGTCCGCGTTCTGCCGCGCGCGGCCGTACAGCCCGGTGACTTTCAGCGCCGTCGCGATGACGCCCGGCGCAAGCAGCGAGTTCTCCAGGTTGAAGAACAGCGTACCCTGGCCGAACAGTTGAGCCTCATGCTCGGTCTCGTCGTTCAGCCGCCGCCGGACATGCTCGGCGCCGATCCGCTTGATCAAGTCCTGAAGGCCCAATTCGTGCATCGCCGCCACCCTAGCAAACGGGAACGTCGCCACCTAACGCCCAGATCGAGGACTTATCCCTCAGTCCTCTTCACCACCGCAACCAACTCGTCGCCGTAATGCTCGAGCTTCTTGTCGCCGATTCCGGCGATGCCGCGAAGCCGGTCGAGCGTCGTCGGGCGCACGGCGGCGATGCCGTCGATGGTGGAATCGTGCAGCACGACATAGGCCGGCACGCCCCGCTGCCGCGCCACCTCGGAACGCCAGGCGCGTAGCGCGGCATGAAGCGCGGGGTTCGCTGCCTTGCCCTGGCCGGTCGCGACCGGCGCTAGCTCGCCGCGCCGCGACTTGGAACGGACGGCGCGGTTGCGCGCGCCTTCCGCCTGCTCGCGCAAGAGAACTTCAGTCTCGCCCTTGAGGACGCCGCGCGCGCTCTCCGTCAGTTTCAGCGCGCCGAAAGCCTCGCCGTCGGCCCAAAGATGCCCCATCGCGACAAGCTGGCGCAGCACCGCGCGCCACTGCTTCTCGTTGAGCTCGCGGCCGACGCCGAACACCGAGAGCTTGTCGTGCCCAAACTGGGTTACGCGCTCGGTGAGGCGGCCGACCAGCACGTCGATCAGGTGCATGGCCCCGAAGCGCTGGCCGGTGCGGTAGACGCAGGACAGCATTTTCTGCGCCAGGATCTTGCCGTCGCGGACGCGCGGCGGCGACAGGCAATTGTCGCAATTGCCGCAATTCTCTTCTGTCAGCGTCTCGCCGAAATAGGCCAGCA
This sequence comes from Bradyrhizobium sp. Crot121, assembly GCF_059512385.1. NCBI lineage: Bacteria > Pseudomonadati > Pseudomonadota > Alphaproteobacteria > Hyphomicrobiales > Nitrobacteraceae > Bradyrhizobium > Bradyrhizobium sp. Crot121. Next base: position 47,269 of record NZ_JCAMOR010000014.1, read on the forward strand.
GGCGCCGCCGGCGGCAGCCCACGGTTTCCGCCAGCGCCACCAGCGAATCGAGCTTGCCGATCGAGACGCGCTTATAGGCATCCGAGCCGGTGGACTCGTCGATCATGCGGCGCTGCTGCACGATATCGGAGAGGCCATAAGCCATCCACGCGCTGGACGCCTTGCCGTCGCGCCCCGCGCGGCCGGTCTCCTGGTAATAGGCTTCGATGCTCTTCGGCAGATCGAGATGGGCGACGAAGCGCACGTCCGGCTTGTCGATGCCCATCCCGAAAGCAACCGTGGCGACGACGACGATGCCGTCCTCATTGATGAAGCGGTCCTGGTTGCGTGCGCGCACGCTGGGCTCCAGCCCGGCGTGATAAGGCAGCGCCGGGATGCCGGCCGCGCTGAGCGAGGCTGCGACGTCTTCCACCTTGGCGCGCGACAGGCAATAGACCACGCCGGCCTCGCCCGCATGCCGCTCGGTGATGAACGCCTTCAACTGCGCCATCGAATTCACCTTGTCGATGATCTCGTAGCGGATGTTCGGTCGGTCGAAACTCGACACGAAGCGCGGCGCGTCGGTGAGTGACAGCCGTTCGGCGATCTCCTCGCGGGTCAGTTCGTCGGCGGTCGCGGTGAGCGCCATCCGCGGCACGTCGGGAAAGCGCTCGGCGATCACGGAAAGGCCGATATATTCGGGCCGGAAATCATGGCCCCATTGCGAGACGCAATGGGCCTCGTCGATCGCAAACAGCGCGATCTTCGCCTGCGCGAGCAGACTGAGGCAGCGCGGCGTCACCAGCCGCTCCGGCGCGACGTAGAGCAGATCGAGATCGCCTGCGATCAGGCGGCGCTCGACTTCGCCTGCTTCCTGCGGCGACAGCGTCGAGTTCAGCACCGCCGCGTTGACGCCGGCCTCGGTGAGGCCCGCGACCTGGTCGCGCATCAGCGCGATCAGCGGCGAGATCACGATGCCGCAGCCCTCGCGCAGCAGCGACGGCAACTGGTAGCAGAGCGATTTGCCGCCGCCGGTCGGCATCAGCACCAGGCAATTGCCGCCATCGGTCACATGCCGAACGATCTCTTCCTGCGCGCCCCGGAACGCGGTGAGGCCGAACACGGAATTGAGCACGGCAAGCGCATCGCTGGTCTCGCCGGACGGACGGTTGAGGACAGAATCCATGTCGGTTTCAGACGCAGTCAAGAAGCGGTGATCGGGAGCCCCGCCGGCGAACGATGCCGGGATATCCGTGTTAAAACACGGTCCAACCACAAACTCAAATGGCCGGCATGGCGAGATCGCCACGGATCATCGCAGGCATTGTCGCTGTCGCGCTGGCCGCAGGCGCAGTGGCGGCCTTTGCGATCGTGTGGCAACCCGCAATCGCCGCGATCGAACCGCCGCCACCGGCATCGTTCGATCCGGCCGTTGTCAAGCGTGGCCGCGAGCTCGCTGCACTGGGAAATTGCAGTAGCTGTCACACCGTGCGTGGCGGCCAGGATTTTGCCGGCGGCGTGCCGGTCCCGACCCCGTTCGGTGTGGTCTTCTCCTCCAACATCACGCCGGATCCGGAGACCGGCATCGGCAGGTGGTCGGAAGAGGCGTTCGGCCGCGCCATGAGCAGCGGCGTCAATCGCGAGGGCCAGCATCTCTATCCGACCTTCCCCTATGACCACTTCACCAATGTCACCGATGAGGACGACCGGGCGCTTTATGCGTTCCTGATGACCCGGCCGCCGGTGCATGCGGTGGCCCGGCCGGACGAACTCGTCTTTCCGCTGGATCAGCGGCCCATCATCGCCGGATGGAAACTGCTGTTCCTGCGCCGCGAGACATTCCAGCCGGATCCGGCAAAGAGCGCCGAATGGAACCGCGGCGCCTATCTGGTCGACGGCCTTGCCCATTGCGGCGCCTGCCACACGCCGCGCAATGCGCTGGGCGCCGAGCGCGTGAGCGCGCAATTTGCCGGCGGCGAGGCCGACAATTGGCACGCTTATGCCCTTAACGACCGCGCGCATGCGCCGGTGCCGTGGAACACGGAGTCGCTTTATGCCTATTTGCGCAACGGCTGGCATCCCGATCATGGCACCGCACGCGGGCCGATGGCCGAAGTGGTGAGCAACCTCTCCACGGTGCCCGATAGCGACGTGCGCGCCATCGCCATCTATATGACGGACGTCTCCGGCGCGGCGAAGCCGGAACGCGATCGCAGCGCTGTGCTCGCCCAAGCCGAATCGGCACCTGCGCAAGGAGACCCGACGGGTGCCGCGATCTACGTCGCGGCCTGCGCCTCCTGCCATGAATCCGGCCGGCCGCTGCCTTATGGCGGCGTCAACCTTGCGCTGAGCACTGCGGTCACCAGTCCTGATCCCCGCAACCTCGCCAATCTCATTTTGGCCGGCGTTCCGGCGGTGGCGGGCGAACGCAGTCCGATCATGCCGGGCTTCGCCGACAGCATGACCGACGCGCAGGTTACTTCGCTCCTCAATTACCTGCGCACGCGTTTCAGCAAGGAACAGCCCTGGACTGACGTTGAAAAGACCGTTGCGGATGCGCGCCGCACCCAGACCGCGCTTCTCCAGACTTCCATTGGGCCGCGCAATGCGCCGGCCGACCCTTCGCAGCGAGACCAGCCATGATGACATTGAAGGTCAACGGCCAGGAAAATCACATCGATGCCGATCCGGATACGCCGCTGCTCTACGTGCTGCGCGACGACCTGAAGCTCAACGCTGCCAAGTTCGGCTGCGGGCTCGGCCAATGCGGCTCGTGCACCGTCATCGTCGATGGCAGGGCCGTGCTGTCCTGCGTGACGCCGCTGGTGCTGCTCGAGGGCAAGCAGGTGACGACGCTGGAAGGTCTCGGCACCGTGTCCGCACCGGCGCCGATCCAGCGCGCCTTCATGGAGGAGCAGGCGGCGCAATGCGGCTATTGCATCGCCGGCATGATGATGCGGGCGCAGGCGCTGCTGCTCAGGAATCCAAAGCCGACCGATGCGCAGATCCGTGCCGAGCTGCAACCCAATCTTTGCCGTTGCGGCACCCATATGCGCATCCTGCGCGCGGTGCATCGCGCCGCGCGATTGATGGATACGGCGGATGCATCCGCAAACGAGAGGAGCGGCCAATGAATGCGCCTGTCATCCTCGATCGCCGCCGCGTGCTGCAGGGTGGCGGCGCCCTCATTGTCAGCTTCTCGCTAAGCCGCGCGTTCGCGCAAGAAGGAGCGCCGGCGGCTGCAAAGCGGCCGGGCAGCCTCGCGACCGCGCCTTATCTCGATTCCTGGCTCCGCATCGATTCCGATGGCCGCATCACCGCCTTGACGGGCAAGGTCGAGCTGGGGCAGGGATTCAAGACGGCGTTCCAGCAGATCGCCGCCGAACAGCTCGATGTGGCCTTCCAAGCGATCCACGTCGTCACCGCGGACACGCAACTCACGGCCAACGAGGGTTATACCTCAGGCAGCCACTCGATGCAGGATTCCGGCACCGCGATCCTGAATGCCGCCGCGCAGGTGCGCGAACTCCTGATCGCGGAGGCGGCGCGGCGGTTCGCCCTCGCCGCCGAGAGCCTGAAGACCGACAACGGCGCGGTCGTTGCTCGGGATGGCAGGCGGCTCACCTACGGTGAACTGGTCGCTGCCGACATGCTTCATGTGCAGGCGCAGCCGCAATCGAAATTGAAAGATCCGGCGACTTTCAAGATCATGGGCCGCCCCGTGCCGCGCGTGGATATCCCGGCAAAGGTCACGGGCGGTGAAGCCTATGTGCAGGACATGCGGCTACCCGGCATGGTGCATGCGCGTGTGGTGCGGCCGCCGAGCTATGGCGCGCAGCTTGTCGAATGCGATAGCTCGGCCGTCGAGAAACTGCCCGGAGTCGTCAAGGTCGTGCGCGATGGCAATTTCCTTGCGGTGGTCGCGGACAAGGAATTTCAGGCGGTCAAGGCGATGAACGCGCTCGCCGCCGCCGCGAAATGGAAGGAAAGCCCGAGCCTGCCAAGGCAGGATGATTTGCTCAATGTGATCACCAGCCTGCCCTCCCAGGATTCCACCATCTTCAATCGCAGCGATCCTTCCGTCTCCGGCCAAAAGACCCTCGAGGCTACTTACACGCGCCCCTATCAGTCGCATGGCTCGATCGGACCATCCTGCGCCGTGGCGCATTTTGTCGGCGACGCGATGACGGTCTGGACGCACACCCAGGGCGTCTATCCCGACCGCCAGGCGATTGCGGAGATGCTGCGGATGCCGCCCGCGAGCGTCCGCCTGATCCATGTCGAGGGATCCGGCTGCTACGGCCATAACGGCGCCGACGATGTCGCGGCCGACGCTGCGCTGATCGCGCGGGCGCTGCCCGGGCGGCCGGTGCGCGTGCAGTGGATGCGCGAGCAGGAACACGCCTGGGAGCCGTTCGGGCCGGCGATGGTGACGAAGCTGAAGGCCTCGCTCGACGCCGATGGCCGCATCGCCGACTGGAATTTTGCGGTGTGGAGCAACACCCATTCGATGCGGCCGGGCAACGCCGGCACGCTGCTTGCTGCGCAGCACATGGCGCAGGGCTTTGCCGTTCCGCCGCCAAAGCCGTTGCCTTTGCCGGAAGGCGGCGGCGACCGCAACGCGATCCCGCTCTACAATTTTGCCAACGCGCACGTGGTGCATCATTTCATTCCAGCGATGCCGCTGCGGATTTCGGCGATGCGCGCGCTCGGCGCCTATCACAATGTGTTCTCGATCGAGAGCTTCATGGATGAGCTTGCCGGGCTCGCCGGCGCCGATGCGGTCGAGTTTCGCTTGCGGCATCTCGAGGACGCGCGCGGACGCGACGTCATCGAAAAGGCCGCGCAGGAATTTGGCTGGACGCGAGATCAGAAACCGCAAGCCGGCCGCGGCTACGGCTTTGCCTTCGCGCGTTACAAGAACCTTGCGGCCCATTGCGCCATCGCTTCGGAAGTCGAAGTCAATCGCGAGACCGGACGTGCGCGGCTGCTGCGCGCGGTCGCCGCTGTCGATTCCGGGCAGGTCGTCAATCCGGACGGGCTGACCAACCAGATCGAGGGCGCGATCATGCAATCGATGAGCTGGACGCTGTATGAGAGCGTCAGCTTCGACGACACCAGGATCACCAGCATCGACTGGCAGACCTATCCGATCCTGCGCTTCGACGCGGTGCCTGACCGCATCGATGTCCACATCATCAACCGCCCTGGCCAGCCGGCCCTCGGCAGCGGCGAGACCGGTCAGGGCCCCGCCGCAGCCTCGATCGCCAACGCCATCGCCCACGCCACCGGCAAACGTCTGCGCAACCTGCCGCTGACGCGCAAACGCATCAAAGACGCGATCGACGCGTGAACGGTAAGAGTATCGCGCTGACATCGTGCGCGCCGTCTCTACTTGTTCGGACGCGCCTCTCCCCTTGTGGGAGAGGCCGTATCGCATGCAGCGAAGCGGAATGCGATGCGGGTGAGGGGTCTCTCTCCACGCACTGTGCTCGCGGAGGCAGACCCCTCACCCGGAATTCAAGCTGCGCTTGAATTCCGACCTCTCCCACAAGGGGAGAGGTGGCGTTCGCCGCGCCAGCGTCGCGCAACGTTTCACGCCGCCCGCGGTTTATTGATAAGTCGCGACGATATCGGAGACCGCGCGTTCGAGCTGCTGGGCGGTGGCACATTGGCGCACCACGCTGCAGAAGGTGGCGTAACGCGGCATTTCCGAATCGCCGAAGCCCCAGGTCATGCGTCCCTCGGGGTTGAGCCAGACCAGGCGTTTCGAACGCTCGGCGATGCGGCGCAAGATGTCGGCGCGCGGATCGAGGTTGTTGCTGCGGGCGTCCCCGAGCACGATCACGGTGGTCTGCGGCGTGATCGTGTCCATCCAGCCCTTCTCGAAATCGGCAAGCGAATTGCCATAGTCGGAAGAGCCGAAGCCGACCTTCGACATGATCTCGGCCATCGCCGCCTCAGGCGATTTGTCCTCCAATATGTCGCTCACCTCGATCAGATGGCCGGAGAAGGCAAAGGAGCGGACATCGTCGACCACTTCGTGCAGCGAGTGGATCAACAGCAGGAAGAAATCGGACACGCGCGCGACCGAGCCGGAGACGTCGCAGAGCGCGACGATCTTCGGCCGGTCGCGGTGCTTGCGCTTCCAGGCGGTCAGGAAGGGCACGCCACCCCAGGCCGCGTTTCGCCGCAGCGTGCGGCGCACGTCGAGATGGCCGCGGCGCTGGCGCTTGCGCGGCTTGGAGTAGCGTTCGCGCAGGCGGCTGGCGATCTGGCGGATCAGCGCGCGCATCTGCTCGACCTGGCGCGGCTCAATCCGGGCGAGCGGCGCATTGCGCAGGATCTCGTTGCGCAGGTTCTCGGCCTCCTCGCGGCCGTAGAGCAGAAGCGCCTGCGAGACCGTGTCGCGGACGGTGCCGCGCAATCCGTCGAGTGCCGCCTGCAGCCGCTCGGCCAATGCCGGATTGGTCGCGGTCAGGTTGTCGAGATCGTCGCGCAGGCGCTGGATGCCCATGGCGTCCAGGATGCGGCCCGAGAAGATGCCGCGTTGGGTGAAGTATCTGATGTTTGAGAGCGAGGCCGCGCCGGAGGCGTTCGCGATCGCCGCCGCTATCGCATTACGGTCCTGCGACAGCAGCATCTGCGCGAGGGGGCCAAGATTCTGGGCCTGATCGCCGCTGCCGCTTTCGCTCGAGGAATCGGAGCCAGCGCTTGAATCCGCCCGCTCGGCATCGTCCGACTTGCTCTCGTCCTGCGCCGTATCCTGCGCCGGCTCGGGCTGGCTGAAGAACAGATCAAAACATTCGCCGAGCGCGCGCTTCTCGTCCTGCGACTTCGCAAGCGTCAGCAGGAAAGTGTCGCGCAGGACGCCGCGATCGGCAAAGCCGACCTTTGAGACCGCGCGCATCGCATCGATGCTTTCGGCAGGCGAGACCCGGACCCCGGCTCCGCGCGCGGCACGAAGGAACCGATGCAGGTTCTCGCGCATGGCGTCTACCCGAACACGCCCTGCCGCGACGCCTTGGCGATGAAGGTGGTGAGTTGCGGCTGCGCGGCCTCGATGTCGGCCTCGTATTTGAGCAGGACGTTCAGCGTGTCCTTGACGATCTCGTGGTCGAGCTCGGTCGCCTGCAGCAGCACCAGCACGCGCGCCCAGTCGATGGTCTCGCTGACCGACGGCAACTTCTTCAGGTCGAGGGTGCGGATTTCATGAATAAAGCCGACCATCTGCCGGCGCAGCGTCTGCGAGATGCCGGGCACGCGGCTCTCGACGATGCGTTCTTCCAGCTTCTGTTCGGGAAAGCCGATATGCAGATGCAGGCAGCGCCGCTTTAGGGCGTCGCCGAGATCGCGCTCGCTGTTGGAGGTCAGGATCACGGTCGGCGGCGCGATCGCCGAAACCGTGCCGAGCTCGGGAATGGTGACCTGGAAATCGCTGAGGATTTCGAGGAGCAGCGACTCGAACTCGGCGTCCGACTTGTCGATCTCGTCGATCAGGAGCACGCAGCCCGCCGGTTGCTCCAGCGCCTGCAGCAGCGGCCGCGGCTCGACGAACTCCTTGGAGAAGAACACGTCGCCGAAGGTGTGGAGCTGGTCCAGCGCCTGATGCAGCGTCTGCGCGCCGCCCAGCACCTCGCCGAGCTTGTCCTTCAAGATCTGGGTGTAGAGGAGCTGTTTGGCGTATTTCCACTCATACAGCGCCTTGGCCTCATCGAGGCCCTCGTAGCATTGCAGGCGGATCATTTTCATGCCGCGCCAGGCGGCGATCGCCTTCGCCAGCTCGGTCTTGCCGACGCCCGCGGGCCCTTCGACCAGGATCGGTTTCTCGATTTCCTGCGACAGATAAACCGCGGTCGCGATCTGCCGGCTCGCGATATAGCCTTGCGCGGCGAGGCCGCTTTCGACGGCCTCGATCGAGGCCGCAGGCCGATTGTCAGCCACCGATGTGAGCTCCGGATTTGCCTTGGTGCATCAGGTTGTTCTGCCTCCCTCTCCGCCAAAGCACAAGGCTCATTTGCGCGAGGGCAGACCTGGTTCCGGCATTTTCCGCCTAGCGATATTTGTTCTCGAACCGGGAGGCGAATTCCGCTTCGCGAGGCCGGATCGCATCGCAGATGCGATCCGGGTGAGGGGGAGCCCCCCGCGATTCCATCTGTCACGGTGTTTGCGGAGGCCGCCCCAACCCTCCCCCCGTAAGAATGGGGAGAGGGGGAAGTACCGTCGACGCCGCTCAGCAGCCGCGGCAGATGCTGCGCAAGCTCTTGTAGACTTCCTCGTCATCCCGCCGCATCTGCTGCAGCGATTCCATCGGCTTGCTGTCGTAGACCGGCTCCGGCTTGCGCTTGGCCTCGAGCGCCACGGCCTGCCGCTCGTAGCAGGCTTCCCGCTCGGCTTTCGCCTGGATGAACCGGCATTGCTCGACCGCTGCCGAGGGAGGGGCGAAGCCGACCAGAAGGCCGAGGGTTATGAGGCTGAGGAGTTTCATGTCGCCCGTCCTTTACCGGCCCCTTGTCTCAGTTCCGTGAAACGCGAGCAACATCAACTTTGCGCGCGAGCCATTTCCTGACCGAGCTTTCTTTGCTAGCCCGTTGTTGCGATAACAAAATCCTCCAGCCCGTCATGATGGCGGGTCACTTCCGGGAAGCAAGCGTGCCAAAGACGATCGACGAACCCGCACGGCGCGTGCCGATCTATGGCGAATATGAAGTCGCGGTGCTCGGCGGTGGGCCTGCCGGGATCGCGGCAGCGGTTGCGGCAGCGCGTGCGGGGCGGCGCACGCTCCTGATCGAGCGCTACGGCTTTCTCGGCGGCATGGGCACCGCCGCGGGCGTGACCAACTTTTGCGGATTGCACGCCAATGTCCACGGCGAAGCGCATCGGGTGGTGCAGGGCATCGCCTCCGACCTGCTGGATCGAATCGACCGTCTCGGCGGGCTGAACAAGCCGCATCTGATCCTCGGCAAGATCCTGGCGCAGGCCTATGACACCGCGGCCTACAAGATCGCGGCCGACGATCTCCTGGCGAGCCACAAGGTCGATATCCTTTTCCATGCGCTCGGTGCCGGCGTCGTGATGGATGGCGAGAAGCGCATCGGCGCGCTGATGGTAGAGACTAAGGCTGGCCGCCGCGCGGTGCTGGCCAGCATCTTCATCGATTGCTCAGGTGACGGCGATCTCGCCGCCTGGGCCGGCGCGCCGTACGAGATTGGCGATGAGCAGGGCAGCATGCTCTACCCCTCCATGATGTTCCGTCTCAACGGCATCGACCCCGAAAAGGCCGGGGACGCCTGGCGCACGATCCCGGCGCTGATGGAAAAGGCGGAAGCCGCCGGTACCCACCAGTTTCCGCGCAAGGCCGCCATCGTGCGGCCGCAGCGCTCGCAGATCGAATGGCGGGTGAACTTCACCCAGCTTGCGCGCGAGGACGGCTCGGCCGTCAATGGCCTCGAGCCCGATGACCTTACCCGCGGCGAGATCGACGGCCGCCGCCAGGCGATCCAGGCGTTCGAATTCCTGCGCACGGTGCCGGGCTTCGAGAATTCCTACATCGTCGACCTGCCGCCGCAGCTCGGCATCCGCGAAACGCGGCGCGTGGTCGGTGGTTACAAACTCAGCGTCGAGGATGTGCTCGGCTGCGCCTCGTTCGAGGATTCCATCGGCGTCAACGGCTGGCCGATCGAGGCGCATGTCGCCGGCGATGTCATCTTCAAGTTCCCGCCGATCCCGGAATCGCGCGGCTTCAACGAACTGCCCTATCGCATGCTGGTGCCTGAATGCGTCGACAATCTCCTCATTGCCGGGCGCTGCGCCTCGATGACCCATGAGGGACAGTCGGCGGCACGGGTCTCCGGCGCCTGCTTTGCCATGGGGGAAGCGGCAGGCTCGGCCGCCGCGCTGGCGCTGTCCGGCAATACCAGGCCGCGCGACATCGCTGTAGACAGGCTGCAACAGGGACTGAAACAGCAGGGCGCCTTCATCGGGCGCGAGCAGAAAGTTCCTGACGGATTGTGAGGAGAAAGTGGATGAAGGGTTTTGTGCGGCTTGCGCTTGCGGGCCTGCTGGCGCTGACGGCGAGCGGGACGGCGCGGGCCGATGAGCTGCTGAAGGCCAAGATCGGCGTGCTCCGGCTGTCGTCCTCGGCGCCGGTGTTCATCGCGCAGGACAAGGGCTATTTCCGCGAGGCCGGGCTCGATGTTGAACTGAAATTCTTTGACGCGGCGCAGCCGATCGCGGTCGCCACCACTTCGGGCGATGTCGATTTCGGCGTCACCGCCTTCACCGCCGGGCTCTACAATCTCGCCGGCAAGGGCACGCTGAAGGTGATCGGCGGCATGAGCCGCGAGAAGGCCGGGTACCCCTTGATCGGCTATTTCGCCTCAAACAACGCCTATGCGGCCGGGCTGAAGACGCCGAAGGATCTTGCGGGCAAGCGCGTGGCGGTGACGCAGGTCGGCTCCAGCTTTCATTATTCGCTCGGCCTGCTCGCCGACAAATATGGCTTCAAGCTTGCGGACGTGAAGGTGGTGCCGCTGCAATCGCTCTCGAACGCGGCCGCCGCGCTGAAGGGCGAAACCGTCGATGCGGCGCTGCTGCCGGTCTCGACCGCGCGCCCGCTGATGGAGACGAACGGCGCCAAACTCCTCGGCTGGGTCGGCGACGAGACGCCGTGGCAGCTTGGCGCTGTGTTCGCTTCGCCAAGGACGCTTTCAAACAAGGCGCTGGTGACGAAACTGCTTGCAGCTTTGGTGAAGGCCGACCGCGAATATCACGACGTGATCCTGGCCGCGATGAAGAACGGCACAGCACCGATCAACGAAAAGACAAAACCGCTGCTCGACATCATCGCCAAATACACAAATCTGCCAGTTGAGCAGGTGGTGGGCAATTGCGCCTATATCGATCCCGACGGCAAGCTCGACGTCAACAACGTCGCCAACCAGATTTCCTGGCTGCAGGAGCAGGGCTTTGTCGACAAGGGTTTTGATGCGGACAGCATCATCGCGAAGGAACATGTGAAGCCGGATTGATACCGTAGTCGCCGTCATGGCCGGGCTTGTCCCGGCCATCCACGCACTTTGTGGCCAGGGAAAGAAAGACGTGGATGCCCGGGACAAGCCCGGGCATGACGAGCGAGAACGAAGTGCGGAGCCAAGCAAGAGCCAGATGGACCTGATCGCCGACCATATCAGCCACCGCTTCGACACGCTCGACGTGCTCGACGACGTCTCGTTCACGGTGCGGGCGGGCGAGGTGGTTGCGATTGTCGGCCCCTCCGGCTGCGGCAAGAGCACGCTGCTCTCGATCCTCGGCGGCCTGTTGCGGCCGAGCGGCGGCGCGGCCGAGCTGCGCGGTGCGCCACCGAAGGACAGCCTCAATCCGCTGACCTTCGTGTTCCAGGATTTTGCGCTGCTGCCCTGGTGCACGGTCGAGGAGAACGTCGCGTTCCCGCTCGAGCATGCGGCACTCAGTGCTGCGGAGCGCCGCGGCATCGTCGATGATGCGCTCCGCCGCACCGGGCTTTTCGATTTTCGTGGGACCTACCCAAAACAGCTTTCCGGCGGTATGCGCCAGCGCGTCGGCATTGCGAGGGCGCTCGCCGTAAAGCCGGCAATCCTCTTGATGGACGAGCCGCTCTCGGCGCTGGATTCGCAGACGCGCGAACTCCTGATGGAGGATTTCGTCCGCCTGCTTGCCGACGGCGCAATGGGCGCAGTCTATGTCACGCATAATCTGGAGGAAGCGGTGCGGCTTGCAGACCGCATCGTGGTGCTGTCGCGCCGGCCCGGACGCATCCGCAAAGTCGTGCCCATTGCGATGACGCGCAGCGAGCGCGGCGACAGGGACGTGCGCGAAAAACTGCTGGTGCTGCAGGACGAGCTGTGGTCGCTGATCCGCGAGGAAGCGATCGATGCCGAGCGCGAGGTGCAGCATGCTTGAGCGCGCGCCACCAGAGACACCATCGGATATCGACGCCAAGCCGCGGCCGGTCGCGTTTCGCGGCGCCGGCTTCACGCCGAGCACGGGGCGCGCGTCGGGCTGGATCGCGCTCGCGCTCGTCATCGCACTGTGGCAACTGGCGGGCAGTGCCGGATGGGTCAATCCGCTGTTCCTGCCCCCGCCATCGGCGATCGCGGTCGCGACCTATAAGCTCGCGATGTCGGGCGCGCTCTGGCAGCATCTCGGCTGGTCGGTGATGCGGATCGGCGTTGGCTGGCTGCTTGGCACGGTGGCCGGCGTCATCGTCGGTTTCGCGATCGGCCTGTCGACGCTGGCACGCGGCGTCGGCATCACCTTCATCTCGGCGCTGTTTCCGATTCCGAAGATCGCGCTGCTGCCGCTGTTGATCCTCTGGCTCGGGATCGGCGAGGAGCCCAAGATCGCGACCATCGCGCTCGGGGTGTTCTTCTCCACAGCGATCTCGGTCTATAGCGGCGTCGATGCTGTGCCGCGCAATCTGATCCGCATGGCGCAAAGCTTCAACGTGCCGTTTCATGCCATCGTGCGGCGCGTGATCTGGCCGGGCGCGCTGCCCTCGATCCTGGCGGGTTTTCGCATCACCGCCTCGGTCGCGCTGCTATTGGTGGTGAGCGCCGAGATGATCGGCGCGCAGTACGGCATCGGCGCTTTCGTGCTGCAGGCCGGCAATCTGATGCAGACCGATCAACTGCTCGCCGGCGTCGTGATCCTGTCGCTGTTCGGGCTCGCAGTGGGGAAGCTGATCAATTTGCTTGAGGCGAGGTTGCTCCACTGGCGATGAGAGGTGGTTCCGCTCCACCACAGCCGTCATGCCCGGGCTTGTCCCGGGCATCCACGCTCTTGCTCTCCTGTTGCGCCAAAGGCGTGGCTGGCCGGGTCAAGCCCGGCCATGACGGAGACGGCGTTTACGCGTTGCCGCGGTCTTCACGGAACAGGTCGAGCTTCTGCTGCACCGGGCGGTCGGAGAAGCTGAAAAGCACCGACTCGACATCCGCCTCATGCGTGACCCAGTGCCAGCTCGGCACCACGAACAGGTCGCGCGGGCCCCATTCGAAGGTCTGCTCGCCGATCCTGGTGCGGCCCTTGCCCTCGATCGCGGCGAATACGGTCGCATCCGTTGAGCGATAGCGCGCGGTCTTGAAGCCCTTCGGCAGAAGCTGGATGAAAGTGCCGATGGTCGGCATCGCATAGTCGCCGGTCTCGGGATTGGAGAATTTCAGCTTCAGGCCGTGACAGGCGTCCCATTCGTCGCGCGCCTTGGCCCGCTCCAGCGCTTCGCGGGTGTAGCTGTAGGGATAGTTGAAGATCGGCGACGTCTTCGACGCGCGCTTCTGGTCGACCGGCAGCAGGTTGTGACCATAGCGCGCAAAGCTGTCGCCGGCGGGTTTTGTGATCTGCTGCTGATCTTCCTTCGCGCCCTCGGCGAAGGAAGCGTCGAAGAACTGCACCATTGGGATGTCGAGCCCGTCGAGCCAGAACATCGGCTCGCTGGTTTCGTTGGAATGGTCGTGCCAGGTCATCGACGGCGTGATCACGAAATCGCCCGGCGACATCGCGGTGCGCTCACCGTCGACGGACGTATAAGCGCCCTTGCCCTCGAGCACGAAGCGCAGCGCCGATTGGCTGTGGCGGTGGGCCGGGGCGATATCGCCGGGCACCACCATCTGCACGCCGGCAAACAGCGACGTCGTGATCTTCGATTGCCCGCGCAGGCCGGGGTTTTCCAGCACGAGCACTCGACGCTCGGCTTCCTTGGCCGTGATCAGCTTGCCTGCCTCATTCATGTAGTCGCGGATCTGGTCGAACTTCCACAGGTGCGGCCGGCAGGCGCTCCTCGGCTCCGGCGTGATCAGATCGTTCATCACGTTCCAGAGCGCGGAAAGATTTTCGCCGTCGATCTTCTTGTAGAACGCCTCGCGCTCCGGCGTCTTCTGCACCGCTTCCATGGCAGGCCTCCCGTCCATTTCTATGTTGTTCGCTGATTGACAGCATACTGACAATATGGCTAGCGTCAACTTGAAGAAAATCAGAAGACACCAGGGAGGTTCCGATGAAGCTGCACGGCTATTTCCGCAGCAGCGCCGCGTATCGGGTGCGGATCGCGCTGAACCTGAAGGGGCTCACCGTTGAGCATCTGCCGCATCATCTTCGCAAAGGCGAACAATGCGCGCCCGCCTATCTCGCAATCAATCCGCAAGGGCTGGTGCCGACATTGGAAAGCGATGCGGGCGCGATACTGACCCAGTCGCTCGCCATCATCGAATGGCTCGACGAGAGCCATCCAGAACCGCCGCTATTGCCAACGGATTCGCTGCAGCGCGCAAAAGTCCGCGCCTTCGCGCAGGCCATCGCCTGCGACACCCATCCGGTGCAAAACCTGAAAGTGCTGGCGCGGCTGCGACAGCTTGGCCTGCCTGAAGAAAAGGTAACGGAATGGGCGGCCTGGGCTAACCGCGAGGGGCTTTCGGCCTGCGAGATATTGGCTGCGGGCGGAGCAGGGCCGTTCTGCTTTGGAGCTATGCCGACGCTGGCCGACCTTTGCCTGGTGCCGCAGCTTGCTAATGCGCGGCGTTTCGGTGTCGATGTCAGCGCTTTTCCGCGGCTGCTCAAGGCGGAAGCCGCAGCCAAGGCAATGAGGGCGTTTGCCGACGCCGCTCCGGACAAGCAAGGCGATGCCGAATAATAACAAGCCAACCCTTGTTACCATGGACGCGGTCTATACCGCGCCCGGCTATCTGTTCCGGCGGATGCAGCAGATCGCTGTCTCGATTTTTGTCGAGGAGTGCAGGGCGTTCGACCTGACGCCGGTGCAATATGCCGCGCTGATCGCGATCCACACCCATCCCGGCATCGATGCGACGCGGCTGTCCGCCGTGATCGCCTTCGATCGCTCCACGCTCGGCAATGTGATCGAGCGGCTGCAGACCAAGGGTCTGATCGAGCGCAAGTCCGATTCCGATGACAAGCGCGTCAAGCTGCTCACCATCACCCGGCAGGGCGCTTCGCTGCTGCGCGAGATCATGCCCGTGGTTGACCGTGCCCAGGCGCGGATGCTGCAGCCGCTCAAGCCTGCCGACCGCAAGACGCTGATGGCGCTGCTCGCGCAGCTCGTCGATCTCAACAACGAGGCCTCGCGCGTGCCGCTGCGCGCCGAGGACGCCCTCGAACATCTCGGGAAGTCGGGCTGATGGCAAAGAGCAACCTGCCGGTCCTGATCGCAGGTGGCGGCATCGGCGGCCTTGCCGCGGCGCTCGGGCTTGCGCAGAAGGGCATTCGCTCGATCCTGCTGGAAAAGTCCGCCACGCTCGGCGAGATCGGCGCCGGCATCCAGCTCGGCCCGAACGCATTCCATGCCTTCGACTATCTCGGCGTCGGCGAGGCCGCACGGCGCATGGCCGTCTATATCGACCAGCTCCGCCTGATGGATGCACTCACCGCCGAAGAGATCACCCATGTCGATCTGCGCGAGCCGTTCCGAACCAGGTTCGGCAATCCCTATGCTGTGGTGCATCGCGGCGATTTGCATGGCGTGTTCCTGCGCGCCTGCCGCGAGCACGAACTGATCGAGCTGCGCGTCAGCAGCGAGGTGACCGGCTACGAGCAGGACAGTGCCTCGGTCACCGCGCACCTCGCCAATGGCGAGCGCGTCACCGGCCGGCTCCTGATCGGCGCCGATGGTCTATGGTCGAACATTCGCAAGCAGGTCACATCGGATGGGCCGCCGCGCGTGTCCGGCCACACCACCTACCGTTCGGTGATCCCGACCGAAGAGATGCCGGAGGATCTGCGCTGGAACGCGGCGACGCTGTGGGCCGGGCCGAAATGCCATATCGTGCATTATCCGCTGTCGGACTGGAAGGTATTCAACCTCGTCGTCACCTATCACAACGACGCGCCGGAGCCGGTCGCGGGAAAGCCGGTCAGCGATGAAGAGGTGATGCAGGGCTTTCGGCACGTCCATGCGCGTGCGCAAAACATCATCCGTCACGGCAAGAACTGGCGGCTCTGGGTGTTGTGCGACCGCGATCCGAACGAGCGCTGGGTCGACGGCCGCGTCGCGCTGCTCGGCGATGCCGCGCATCCGATGCTGCAATATTTCGCGCAAGGCGCGTGCCAGGCGATGGAGGATGCGGTGTGTCTGTCGCACATGCTGTCGCATCACGACGACCACGCAGTCGCGCTGGAGCATTACCGTGCACAACGCTTCCCGCGCACCGCGCAGGTGCAGCTTTGGTCGCGCGCGATCGGTGAGCACATCTATCACCCCGCCGGCGACCACGCCCGTTTCCGCAACGCCATCATGGGCGCGAAGACGTCCGAGGATTATTACCAGGATCTCGCCTGGCTCTATGGCGGCACGGGGTTGGGAGTATGATCCTCGCGCCACATACTCCGCCGTCGTCCCGGGCTTGACCCGGGACCCATAACCACGAATGTTGATGTGACGTGATGTCCGTGCGGCAAGCTCCACCTCTCCCCTTGTGGGAGAGGTCGGAATCCAAGCGCAGCTTGGATTCCGGGTGAGGGGTATGCCTCCGCGAGTCGTGGTCCCTCGATAGACCGCGACCCCTCACCCGGATCTCATTCCGCTTCGCTACATGCGCTCCGGCCTCTCCCACAAGGGGAGAGGCGGGGCAGTTGCGTAAGCGGATATTACATCTTCATCACCGCCTGCCGGTCGATCTTGCCTGTTCCCGTTTTCGGCAGCTCGTCAATAAACTTGATCTCGCGCGGATATTTGTACGGCAGCAGCTTTGCCTTCACGTAATCCTGCAGCCGCTTCGCCGTCTCCTCCGCATCGAACGCGCGGTCGTTCATCACCAGCACCGCCTTCAGCGTCATGCGTCTATCAGGCAGTTCGGCGGCGAAGACTGCGCATTCGCGCACGTCGGGATGATCGGCGAGGCAGAGCTCGACCTCCAGCGGATAGACCCATTGGCCTGATATCTTGATCAGGTCGTCGGCGCGGCCGCGGAAGAAATGGAAGCCGTCGCGGTCGCGGACGAAGCGGTCGCCGGTGTAGATCCAGCCGCCATCGCGCACGGTCTCGGCGGTCTTGTCGGGACGATTCCAGTACAGCGGCGTGTTCGAATCGCCGCGCACCCACAAAATGCCTTCTTCGTTGTCGGCGACCTCGCGGCCGTCCTTGTCGCGCAGCAGGATCTCGTAGCCGGGGACGCGTACGCCCGCAGCGCCCAGCTTCTTCCTGTCCGCGCGGTTGCAGAGATAGATGTGCAGCACCTCGGTCGAGCCGAGACCTTCGATGATCTCGAGCCCGGTCAGTGCCTTCCAACCGTTGAAGACGTCGGCCGAGAGCACCTCCGCGGCCGAGATCGCCATGCGCAGTGAGGAGAAATCGGCCTTGTCAGCACCGTCGGCCTTGGTCAGCGCGGTGTAGAGTGTCGGCAGTCCGAAGAACACGGTCGGACGATACTGCTCGATCGCGGCGAAGATCGATGCCGGCTTCGGCTGGCCGGGCAAGAGCAGCGTGGCGGCGCCGACCGAGAACGGGAAAGTGATGGAATTGCCGAAGCCATAGGCGAAGAAAATCTTCGGCACCGAGAAGCAGATGTCGCCCGGCGTCAGCTTCAGCACGCTGCGGGAGAATGCCTGCTCGCTATAGGCCATGTCGTGGTGTAGATGCACGATGCCCTTGGGTCGGCCGGTCGAGCCGGAGGAATACATCCAGAACGCCATCTCGTTGCGATGGGTGTCGGCTGTGGCGAGCTCGGTCGAAAAACGCGGCAGCCATTCATCGGCCAGCAGGGCCTGCGGTACGGCAGGCTCGCCGGCCGCGCCATTGACCACGATCAGCGTTTGCAGCGGCGTATCCGTGCAGGCCTCAATGCTGAAGCGCGAGCAGAACTCGGCGTCGGCAACCGCGACCGTTGCGCTCGCGTCCGAAAGATAGAACTGCAGGAGGTCCGGCGGCGTCAGCGTGTTGATGAGCAGCGGCACGAAGCCGGCGCCGATAGCACCGAAGAAGGCCGCCGGATAGGCGGGGGTGTCGTCCAGGAACAGCAGGATGCGATCGCCGCGCTTCAGGCCCAGAGAAGCGAAGCCATGGGCCCAGCGCGCGGCGTCGGCGCAGAGTTCGCGGTAGGTCCGCGTTCCCGCCGGGCCGGTCAATGCCGTCAAATCCCCGCGGCCCTGCGCGAGATTGTCGAACAGGATGCGGCTTGCGTTGTAGCGCTCGGACAGCGCAAAGCCGATCTCGCGCGCGCCCGGACTGTCCGATGGTACCTGGTCGGCGATCTCGTTCACGACTTGCTCCTCGAGGCCTCGTAGCCTGCCATGAAGTTCGGCGACATCGCGCGCAGCCGCGCGTCGTCGATCCGTCCCGAACGGGTGATGTAACTGAAGGCAAAATCCATCGGGTCGAGCTTCATGTGTTCGGGGAATTTCTCGTACCAGTCGGCGCTGGTGCGCGCCGCCGTCACCAGCTTCTTCACGATCGGTTTGCGTTCGGCTTCATAGCGGTGAAGGGCGGTGGAGACATGCGCCTCGGATTCGAGCGCCTTCGTCAGCGCAATCGCGTCCTCGATCGCAAGGCGGGTGCCGGAGCCGATCGAGAAATGCGCCGAGTGCAGGGCGTCGCCGATCAGCACCATGTTCTTGAACGACCAGTGCTCGTTCCAGATCCACGGGAAGTTGCGCCACAGCGATTTGTTCGAGATCAGCGGCTGTCCGCCGAGCGTCTCGGCAAACACCTCCTCGCACACGGACTTGGCGTGATCGGCGTCCTTGTTGGCGAAGCCATAGGCGTGCCAGGTGGCACGGTCACACTCGACCAGGAACGTGCTCATGGTCGGCGAATAGCGATAGTGGTGAGCATTGAAGGCGCCGCGTTCGGTCTTGACGAAGGTCTGCGATAGCGTCTCGAACCGCTTCGCGGTGCCGTACCAGACGAACTTGTTGGACGAATAGGACAGCGAGGTCCCGAAGTCGCCCTCAAAACTCCGGCGCACCAGCGAGTTCAGCCCGTCCGCGGCGACGATCAGGTCATAGCCTTGCAGCGCGTCGACCGACTGGATCGGTTTTTCGAATTGCGGGGTGACGCCGACCGCGCGGACGCGCTCCTGCAACAGGGAAAGCAGCGCAAGTCGGCCGATCGAGGAGAAGCCGACGCCGTCGATCTCGACGCTCTCCCCGCGCAGGTTGAGCGTGATGTTCTTCCAGCTTTCCATGTTCGGCGCGATGGCGTCGACCGTATCGGGATCGTCGGCGCGCAGGAATTCCAGCGCCTGGTCCGAGAACACGACGCCGAACCCCCAGGTCGCACCGGCCGGGTTCTGCTCGAACAATTCGACGACTGCGTCCGGGTGCCGCCGCTTCCAGAGATAGGCGAAATAGAGGCCGCCGGGACCTCCGCCGATCACGGCGATACGCACGATATTCCTCCCGATTGACAGTGTACTTACGATTTTGCGCCTAGACTATCCGCAGGGCGCGCCCGGCGCCACCGGAAAGTTTCGGTCAGCCTGATTCAGCTTGTTCTCGTGTTCCGCTGCGCGGAGCGGGCCGGTCGCGGCGGGCTCACCGCGCCGCGAACTGTCCCAGCACTTCCTTGCAGGCGGGCGACAGCGAGGCGGCATTCGAGGCTAGGCACTGCGCGATCCGGCCGCCTCCCGGCGCAACGCCGCCACACAGCGAGCGTACGTCGGCGCCGCAGGCCGACCGCACGACGAGCAGTTCTTCGCGCGGACGCAAGGGCCGCAGTACGATCCCTGCCGCAGGCGCCGCCGGCGCGGTAGCCGCAGCAGTGGAGCCGTCGCCTGCCGCTGGCGCCGCACCACCACTCGCGGCCGCAACTGCCTCACCGCAAGCGGGCGAGAGCCTCGCCTTGTTCTTCTCGAGGCATCGCAGTGCGGGGGCGCCGCCGGTCGGCACGCCGGGACAGACCTTCTGATAGTCGGAACGGCAGGCGCTCCGGATCGCGGAAACCTGCGCCTCGGTCGGCTTGGCCTGCGTGCCCGCCGCTTTCGGCTTCGCTGCGCTGGTTGCCGCCGCCGGCGCCTCGGTCTTGGTAGGGGCCGGCGCCGTCTCCGCCTTCGGTGCGGCCGGTGCTTCTACTGCACGCACCGCACCGGCGCAGCCTGCAGACAAGCTCGACATGTTCTTCTGCAGACATTGCAGCGAAGCTTCGCCGCCGGGCGGAATGCTGGAGCAATGCGCCATGTAATCGTTGCGGCATTGCGACTTGATCGCCTCACGCTGGGCCTCGCTCGGCGCCTGCGCCAGCGCTGCGGTCGCAAACAGCACGACGGAAAACGGCAGGGCGCGCCCGCATGCGCGCTTCAATGTCTTGATCATGTAAGCAAACCCTTTGTTGTCGACGGAAGCCGCCGCTTCAACCGAAGTTCATTCTTGCGAAGTTCGTTCTTGAAGAAGGTCGCTCTTGAAAAGTCTGGTACGGCAATCTTAGTGGGCGGTATCATTTTCTGTTTCGGGTTCCACTGCAAGCCAATTGTTGCTATGGATGCATCGCGACAGTCGTCTCCGGATGAACGCCTCTTTGCGGGGCAAGTTGAACTGGTGCACGGAAATGAAGCTTGCGCGCCCATCGGCCTGTTGCGGATCGAACCATGGCGCGCGACCGGCCGCTGCGCCCCTGTTGCGCATTAGCTTCCTGCTGTCCGTCTTGGTCGGTTCAAGTGGCTGCGAGCAAAATACTTTCGTGCCACCGCCGCCACCAAAGGTGGAAGTCGCGATTCCGGTGCAGCGCAGCATTACGCGTTTCCTGGAGACAACCGGCACCACCGCGCCGGTCAAGAGCGTTGACCTGGTGGCGCGCGTGCAGGGTTTTCTGCAGTCGATCGATTATCAGGACGGCACCTTCGTCAAGCAAGGCACCACGCTGTTCACGATCGAGCCTGAGACCTACAAGTTGAAGCTCGAGCAGGCAAAGGCGGCGGAGGTGGGCGCGCAAGCGACGCTGAAGCAGGCGGAGACCGATTTCAAGCGCCAGATCGACCTGGTGCAGCGACAGGCGGTCTCGCAGGCGACACTCGATACGTCGACGGCGAATCGCGACAACGCCCAGGCCAGCCTGCAGCAGGCGCAAGCCAATACCCGGATCGCAGAGGTCAATTACGGCTACACCAATGTGACGGCACCGTTCGACGGCATCGTCAGCGCGCACCTCGTCTCGGTCGGCGAACTCGTCGGCTCGACTTCGCCGACGCAGCTTGCCAGCATCGTCCAGCTCGATCCGATCTGGGTCAATTTCAACGTCAACGAACAGGACGTGTTGCGCATCCGCGAGGACGCGAGGCGGCGTGGTCTCTCCGTGGCCGAGCTGCGTCAGTTGCCGGTCGAGGTCGGCCTGCAGACGGAGACCGGCTATCCGCACAAGGGCAAGCTCGACTACATCTCGCCGATCCTCACCCAGTCGACCGGCACGCTGCCGGTGCGCGGCATCTTCGACAATCCCGACCGCACGTTGTTGCCGGGCTTTTTTGTCCGCGTCCGCGTGCCCTATGACCAGCAGCAGGACGCGCTGCTGGTGCCCGCTACCGCGCTCGGCAGCGACCAGGCCGGCCGCTATGTGCTGGTCGTCAACGCCGACAACGTGGTCGAGCAGCGCAAGGTGGAAACCGGACAGCTCGAAGGCGAATTGCGCGTCATCGATAGCGGGCTGAAGCCGGACGACCGCGTCCTCATCGCCGGATTGTTGCGCGCGATCCCCGGCCAGAAGGTCGATCCGCAACTGCAGAAGATCGAAGCCTCCGCATCGGCGAAGTGAGGGGGCGGCCATGATCTCGAAATTCTTCATCGAGCGGCCGGTCCTTTCCAACGTCATCGCGATCCTGATGATCCTGATCGGCGGCGTGGCGCTGCTCAACCTGCCGGTCGCGCAATATCCCGACGTGGTGCCGCCGACCGTGCAGGTGACGACCCGCTATCCCGGCGCATCCGCCAAGACCGTGATCGACACCGTGGCGCTGCCGATCGAGCAGCAGGTCAATGGTGTCGAGGACATGCTCTATATGCAGTCCTATAGCGGCGCCGATGGCACCTATACGCTGACGGTCACCTTCAAGATCGGTACCGATCTCAATTTCGCGCAGGTGCTGGTGCAGAACCGGGTGTCGAGCGCGCTGTCGCAATTGCCGCAATCGGTGCAGAGCCAGGGCGTAACGGTGCAGAAGCGGTCGACCTCGATCCTGCTGTTCGTGACGCTAACCTCGCCGAATAAGACCTATGACAGCCTGTTCCTTTCCAACTACGCGACCATCAGCATCAGGGATGAGCTGTCGCGGCTGTCAGGGGTCGGCAACGTCACCGTGTTCGGCGCCGGCCAATACTCGATGCGGGTCTGGCTCGATCCGAACCAATTGCAGGCACGCGATCTGGTGCCGCAGGACGTCATCCAGGCGATCCAGCAGCAGAGCCAGCAGGTCACGGCGGGACAGGTCGGCATGCCGCCGACGCCGCCCGGCCAGGCGTTCCAGTACACGCTGAACGTTGCCGGCCGGCTTGATGACACGAGCCAGTTCGAGAACATCATCGTCAAGACCGGAAACGTCGGCGACGTCACCCGCGTCCGCGACGTCGGCTGGGTCGAGCTCGGCGCCCAGACCTACAGCCAGATCTTCTCGCTCAACAATAAGCCTTCCACCGGCATCGGCGTGTTCCTGTCGCCCGGCGCCAACGCGCTCGAGGTCGAGAAGGCGGTGGAGAAGAAGATGGTGGAACTGGCCAAGCAGTTCCCGCAGGACATCAAATACGACACGCCGTTCGACACCACCATCTTCGTCCAGGCCTCGATCAACGAGGTCTACAAGACGCTGATCGAGGCCGGCCTCTTGGTGCTGATCGTGATCCTCGTCTTCCTGCAGGACTGGCGCGCGATGCTGGTGCCGGCGACCACAGTGCCGGTAACCATCATCGGCGCGTTCGCGGCGATGGCGGCGCTCGGCTTTTCCATCAATCTCTCGACGCTGTTTGCGATCGTGCTGGCGATCGGCATCGTGGTCGACGACGCCATCGTCGTGGTTGAGGGCGCCGCGCACAATATCGAGCGTGGCCTGTCCGGCCATGATGCGGCGATCAAGGCGATGGATGAATTGTTCGCGCCGATCGTCGGCATCACGCTGGTGCTGATCTCGGTGTTCCTGCCGGCGGCGTTCCTGCCGGGGCTCACCGGGCGCATGTACGCGCAGTTCGCGCTGGTGATCGCCGCGACCGCTCTGATCAGCGCCATCAATGCCGCGACCCTGAAGCCGACGCAGTGTGCGCTGTGGCTGCGCCGGCCGGTGCCGCTGGAGCAGCGCAATGTCTTCTACCGCGGCTTCAATGCCCTCTATGAGCGGCTGGAGCGCGGCTATGCGCGGCTGATCGGCGGGCTGGTCAGGCACAGCAATGTTTCGGTCGTGGCTGCGCTGATCCTGATCGGTCTTGCCGGCTACGGCCTGTCGCGGGTGCCGACCGGCTTCATCCCGATCGAGGACCAGGGCTATCTGCTGGCTGCAGTGCAATTACCCGATGGTGCTGCGTTGGATCGGACACAACGTGTCCTCGAAAGGGTCAGCGAGATGGCCGGCAAGTCGCCCGGCGTGCAGCAGGTGGTCTCCATCGCCGGCATCTCCGCGCTCGACAATAGTTCGAGCCTGGCGAATGCCGGCGTCGCTTATTTGATCCTGAAGGATTGGAGCCAACGCGGGCCCGGCGAGGATCTGCGCTCTCTGGTGTTTGGGCTGAACGACAAGCTGGCCGAGATCGAGGAGGCGCGCATCCTGGTGATTCCCCCGCCGCCGATCCAGGGCATCGGCAATGCCGCCGGCTTCGCGATGCAGGTCGAACTCCGCGACGGCAATGCCGATTACGCCAAGCTGCAGGCGATCACCGGCGCGGTCGTCGCCAATGCGCAGACGCAAAGCGCGCTGCAGCGGGTCAGCTCGTCCTTCCGCTCCATGGTGCCGCAATACGACGTCGAGGTCGACCGGACCAAGACCCAGACGCTGAACGTCACGACCGACCAGATCTTTTCGACGCTGTCGAGCTATCTCGGCGCGAGCTACGTCAACCAGTTCAACAAATTCGGCCGCACCTTCCAGGTCTATGTGCAGGCGGATTCGAAATTCCGCCTGAACCTGCGCGACATCCAGAACCTGATGGTGCGCAACAGCCAGGGCGAAATGGTCCCGCTTGGCACCGTCGCCACGATCACGCCGTCGGTCGGGCCGTCGCTGATCAGCCTCTATAATCTCTACCCGTCCGCCTCCATCATCGGCCTGCCGGCGCAGGGCTACAGCTCGGGACAGTCAATGGCGTTGATGGAGCAGATCGCCGCAAAGACGCTGCCGCCGGGTACGGGCTTTGAGTGGACGGCGATGTCGTATCAGGAGAAGGCAGTCAGCAACCAGATCTACTATGCATTCGGCCTTGCCTTACTGCTGGTCTACCTGGTGCTGGCCGGTCAGTATGAGAGCTGGTACGCGCCGATCTCGGTGATACTCGCTGTGCCGCTATCGTTGCTCGGCCCGATGCTGGTGTTGTCAGCCTTGCGGATCGACAACAACCTCTACACCCAGATCGGCATCATCTTGTTGATCGCACTGTCGGCGAAGAATGCGATCCTGATCGTCGAGGTCGCGCTCGAGCATCACGTGCGAGGCCGCGAGCCGCTGATCGAATCGGCGATCGCGGCGGCACGCGCCAGGTTCCGCCCGATCCTGATGACGTCCTTTGCCTTCATCCTCGGTGTGGTGCCGCTGGTGCTCGCGACCGGCGCCGGAGCCAATGCGCGGAAGTCAATCGGCATCACCGTGTTCTCCGGCATGATCGCCTCGACCTGCCTTGCCGTGCTGTTCGTGCCCGCGTTCTTCGTTGTGGTGCAGGGCTTCGAGAATTGGCGCAAGTCGCGCAAGGAAAAGGCGCCGGCTACGGGGATTGTCCCGCAGGCGCCGTAACGGCTCCTTCACTGCACCTCGCCCCGCTTGCGGGGAGAGGTCGGATCGCATCGCAGATGCGATCCGGGTGAGGGGGAGTCTCCGCGAACTCAGCTATTACCGTGTTTGCGGAGAGAGCCCCTCACCCCAACCCTCTCCCCGTAAGAACGGGGAGAGGGAGAAGGCCGCATCGCCAGAACATCACACCCGGATCATGCGCTTGCCGCGGTTCTCGCCGGCGAGCAGGCCGATCAGCGCGGCCGGCGCGTTCTCCAGCCCGTCGATCACGTCCTCCTGCACCTTCAGCCTGCCGGAGGCGATCCAGGACTGCAGGTCGGCGAGCGCAGCGTCGCGCTGGTCCATGAAGTCCATCACGATGAAGCCCTGCATGATCAGCCGCTTGACAACGATCAATCCGGGCACGCCGCGCGGGCCGTGAGCGGAGGGGACGCCGTCATATTGCGAGATCGCACCGCAGCAGGCGATGCGGCCGCGATTGTTCATCTGCGGCAGGCAAGCCTCCAGGATGTCGCCGCCGACATTGTCGAAATAGACGTCGATGCCATCAGGCGCAGCCGACCGTAGCGCCTTGTAGGTGCCGCCGTCCTTGTAATCGACCGCGGCGTCGAAGCCGAGTTCGCTGGTCAGCCAGTGGCACTTGTCCTTGCCGCCGGCAATGCCGACCACGCGGCAGCCCTTGATTTTTGCGATCTGTCCAACGATCGAGCCCACCGAGCCGGCGGCTGCCGAGACCACGACGGTCTCGCCTTCCTTGGGCTTGCCGACATGGAGCAGGCCGAAATAGGCGGTGAGGCCAGCGATGCCGTAGACGCTGAGCAAATGCGTCATCGGCTCGAGCTTTGGCATCTTGGTCAGATGCTTTGCCTGCACCGCGGCATAATCCTGCCAGCCGGTGTCCCCGAACACGATGTCGCCCGGCGCAAGGCCTGAGGCCTTAGACGCCACCACCTCGGCGATGCCGCCACCGGACATCACGGTGTTGGCCTCGACCGCGGCGCGGTAGGTCGCGCCGTGCATCCAGGCGCGGTTGGCGGCATCGAGCGAGAGATAGCGCAGCCGCAGCAAGGCCTCGCCGTCCTTCGGCTCGGGGATGCTGCCATTGACCATCCTGAAGTGCTCAGGTCCGAGCCTCCCGGTCGGCTTCTCCACCAGTAGGATCTGACGATTATTAGCTTCGCTCATGGTGTCCCTCCCTTGTTGGTCAATCCCGATGCAACTGCGTGCGCGTTGCGCGCCAGATTGCACAGATTGTGCGCTGCCATGACGCTAATCCCCGCGTGTCTATTCCACAACTGGAACATGCAGCTCCGCTCGCGGAGAGCGAAAGCGTGTTGCGCGCCTGCGTAAATCTGCCACACTCCATCGCTTGCCGGGCGACTTACGGGAGTAAGAGCATGTCGAGCAGGTTCACGCAGTACATCCTCATCGCGATGGTGCTGGGCATCGTGATGGGTGCCTTCGTCTACAACTTTCTGCCCGACAGCCGGGCGGAGATCGCGGCCGACGTAAACCTGATCGCGATGCTGTTCCTGCGGCTGATCAAGATGATCATCGCGCCGCTGGTGTTCGCGACATTGGTCGGCGGCATCGCGCATATGGGAAGTGGCGCGCGGCTTGGGCGCATCTTCGCGAAGACCATGGGCTGGTTCGTCAGCGCTTCCTTCGTATCGCTCCTGCTCGGCCTCGTCATGGTCAACCTGCTGCAGCCCGGCGCCAACTTTCCGGGCACGCTGCCCGACAAAGCCCAGTCGACCGGCCTGCCGGTCTCGGCCTTTTCATTTGAGAAATTTTTGATCCACCTGGTGCCGACCTCGATCGCGGACGCGATGGCGCAGAACGAGATCCTGCAGATCGTGGTGTTCGCGGTGTTCTTCGCGGTCGCGCTCGGCGCAATGCCGGAGCGGGCGAAGCCGATCATGGCCCTGATCGACGACCTCGCCCACATCATGCTGAAGGTCACGAGCTATGTGATGCTGTTCGCGCCGCTTGCGGTGTGGGCCGCGATCATGGCGACGGTGTCGAAGAACGGACTTGGGGTGCTCTGGAAGCTCGTCGTGTTCATGGGCGGCTTCTACGTCTCTCTCCTGATCCTGTGGGCGATCCTGGTCGTCGTCGGCTTCATCGTAATCGGGCCGCGCTACAGCCACCTGTTGCGGCTGATCCGTGAGCCATTGATGATCGCGTTCTCGACCGCCTCGTCGGAGGCCGCCTATCCGAAGACGCTGGAGGGATTGAACCGCTTCGGCGCCTCGGCGCGGATTTCGGCCTTCGTGCTGCCGCTCGGCTATTCCTTCAATCTCGACGGCACGATGATGTACTGCACCTTCGCCAGCATCTTCATCGCGCAGACCTATCATATCGACATGTCGCTCGGCACCCAGCTTGCGATGCTGGCCACGTTAATGATCACTTCCAAGGGCGTCGCCGGCGTGCCGCGCGCCTCCCTCGTCGTGATCGCCTCGACACTCAGCCAGTTCGGCATTCCCGAGGCGGGCCTGCTAATGATCATGGGCATCGACACCTTCCTCGACATGGGCCGCAGCGCCACCAATGTGATCGGCAATTCGCTCGCCACCGCCGTGGTCGCCAAGTGGGAAGGCGAGTTGAAGGAAGAGCACGAGCTTGGGCCTGACGATGCGGTGCCGTCCGATGCGGTGCCGGGTGCGGTGATGGCCGGCCATTGATGGGAGGGGTGCATGCATCACGCCCGAAGCTTGGCCGCGGCGCTGTTGTCAGCAAGCCTGCTGGCCGGCGCCGCGGTCGCTCAAACGGTGGAGGGCCTTAGCCCGACGCTCGCCAATATCAAGAACACCCATGTGGTGCGGCTCGGCTACCGCGAGAGCTCGCCGCCGTTTTCTTTCCTCGATCAATCCAACCGGCCGATCGGCTACAGCCTCGAATTGTGCGAGGCGATTGTGGAGGAGATCGGCGTCGAGGTCGACGATCCCAATCTCAGGATCGACTACGTCAAGGTCACCTCCGACGATCGCATTCCTGCTGTTGTGCAGGGCAAGGTCGATCTCGAATGCGGGTCGACCACGGCGAATGCCGAGCGGGCCAGGCAGGTCGCGTTCTCTCCTTTGATCTTCGTCGCCGGCACCAAATTGATGGTGCCGAAGACCTCTTCCATCTCCGGCGTGACCGATCTCAAGGGCAAGACGGTGGTGGTGACCAAGGGGACCACCAACGAACAGGCCATGCACAATGTCGACAAGAAATTTTCGCTCGGGCTGAATATCGTGACGTCGCCCGATCACGAGCAGTCCTACCAGATGTTGGCCGACGGCAACGCGGATGCGTTCGCGACTGACGACATCCTGCTCTACGGCCTGATCGCGCGGCACAAGTCGCAGGACAGGTTCCGCGTGGTCGGCGACTACCTATCCTACGATCCCTACGGCATCATGTACCGCAAGGGCGAGCCGCAGTTGAAGGACGTGGTCGAGCGCACCTTCCGCAAGCTCGGCTCCGGCCGCGACCTGATCCCGCTCTACAACAAATGGTTCATCGCGCGGCTTCCCACCGGCGAACGCCTCAACGTCGCGATCTCGCCGCAGCTCGAGGAGGCTTTCAAGGCGCTGGACGATAACGAGGGGACAAGTAATTAGCTTCTCGTCCGTCATTGCGAGCGCAGCGAAGCAATCCACGCTTCCGCAAGCGGCGCCATGGATTGCTTCGCTACGCTCGCAATGACGGGGAGAGAGCGCCGCATTCCGACTTCTCCCCTCACCCCGAGGAGGCCGCGCAGCGACCGTTTCGAAGGGCGAGGCCACCGGCGGGGCCTCATGGTTCGAGACGCGCGTTCCGCGCTCCTCACGATGAGGGTCTCACAGCGTCACTGCCTTACTGCGCAAACACCCTATCCAGCGCCGCTTCATACGCGGCATAAGCCAATTCCGGGTGCGAGCGGCTCAGCGCTTCCATCTTCACGCCGGCGTTGACTTCGAGGATCCGCCAGGCGCCATCGGTGCGTACGACGTCGATCGAGCCGAAGCGGATGCCGATCGCGCGGGCGGCCTTGATCGCGATCTCGATGCAGGTGTCGCGCGTCTCGCCCTGCTTCAGCAGCACCGGTCGCGCGCCGGAATCGAGGTTGTGGCGCCAGTTGAGGATGCGCCGCTCGCCCTCCGGGACGATCGCATCGAGCTCGGCCCGCCCGATCGCCGCGATCAGGCCGGGCAGCGCCGTCGATCGCCGCTCGGCAGGCATGGCCGCGAGCGCAAGCTCGAGCAGCGAATGCCTGCCGTCGCCGATCACGAACGGGCGCTCCTTGCTGTAGACGACGACCGGGAGATCATCGACCAGGACAACACGAATCTCGTCCTCGATCTCGACATAGGGCGAGATGGCGAGGCTTGGGTAGGCCGCCAGGATCCTGCCGACCGCGAGCTCGAGCGCATGCTTGGTCGTCACCCGGAAGACTCCCTCGCCCGACGTGCCCTCGTTTGGCTTGACGACGAGCCCGTTGGGATGCTCGGCCAGCAGGCGGAGCATCGTTTCCCAGGAGCCGGCCGACCGCGTATAGGCCGCAAGCTTCGGCCCAAGGAACAGGGTGTGGGGGATGCAGGGCACCCCAAAACATTGTAGCACCTCGGCGGTAGCCGCCTTGTCGTTGGCGATCTGGTGCGCGACCGCGCTGTTCAGCCCGACGTCATACGCGAAGGCGAGGTGCCGCCGCTGCCCACGTTGCATGACGATCAGCCAGGCCTCCGACCGCACCTCGACCGTAATGTTACGGGCCAGGCAATATTTCGTGACCGCGTCGACAAAAATCCGCTGGCTGATCGGGATCGCCAAGTCGATTTTTCCTCTCTCAATGGTGCCGCGTGGAATTAACTGCTCTACCGGCATCGTTTCCAGCAAGTTAATTGCGCCGCGCCGGAAACCTTAACAACGATGTTTTGAACCATTCTGCGAAATCAATCGACAGCCATGCTGAGTTCGCAATTGCACAATGGATGAATTCCATTATGTGTGTCAGCGGCGCGACGGGCAGGCGGGCTTCCCCTTGATGTCAGTCAATTACGTGCGGTCGAGCAGCCGCTACTCGACCTCGTTTATGTAAGGTCAATCGGAAAAACCAGACACATGAGCGCGTTCTATCGAGAGAAGGTCCTTTCTGTTCGTCACTGGACCGATACGCTTTTCAGCTTCCGAGCCACCCGCGATTCCGGCTTCCGCTTCCAGAACGGCCAGTTCGCCATGATCGGCCTCGAGATCGATGGCCGGCCGCTGCTGCGCGCCTATTCGATGGCGAGCGCCAATCACGAGGAAGAGCTCGAGTTCTTCTCGATCAAGGTGCAGGACGGTCCGCTGACCTCCAAGCTGCAGAAGATCCGGGAAGGCGACATCATCCTGGTCGGCCGCAAGGCGACCGGCACGCTGATCACCGACAATCTCATCCCCGGCAAGCGGCTGCTGCTGCTGTCGACCGGCACGGGTCTGGCTCCCTTCGCGAGCCTGATCAAAGACCCCGAGGTCTATGACCGCTACGAGACCATTGTGCTGGTCCATGGCTGCCGCCAGGTCGCCGAGCTCGCCTATGGCGAGGATCTGGTCGCCAATCTGCGCGACGACGAATTGTTCGGTCCGCTGCTCGCCGAGAAGCTGCTCTATTATCCGACCGTGACCCGCGAGCCGTTCCGCAACCGCGGCCGCATCACCGACCTGATCACGTCGGATCAGCTCTTCAACGACATCCACCAGCCGCCGCTCGATCTTGAGACCGACCGCATCATGATGTGCGGCAGCCCGGCGATGCTGGAGGACCTGCGCAAGCTGTTCGAGGGCCGCGGCTTCACCGAAGGCAGCCACAGCACGCCCGGCCATTTCGTGATCGAAAAGGCCTTCGTCGAGCGCTGATCGGCTTCGAGTTTTAAGCCAACTCTCTCGCCCGTCATTCCGGGGCGCGCGCAGCGCGAGCCCGGAATCCATTTCTCCGCGGCGTTTGTGGCCCGATGGATTCCGGGCCCGATGCTTCGCATCGACCCGGAATGACGGCGGGGTGCCTCTTCCCCCTTTCGTTGCAGCGCAATACACCACCCCGGATCGTGTAGCGTCGGTGTCACATCCGTGAACCCGAAGACCCATTATACCGTGTAGCGTGTGGCGGACGGGGCGGGATCGATTAGGCTCTCCGCCCGCCGATAACCAGTTCGGCAGGATCCGCTGAGGGGTTTCATGGCAACGCTGCTGCTTCCGTTCTCGCCGCGCTTCATCGTGCTCACGATCTGCTCGGTGGTCACTGCGCTTCTGCTCGTGTTCGGCATCGTCGACCGGAAGCTGATCGACGTCATCCTGATTCCCTTACTGATCTTCGGCGCGCTGACGCTGCTGGGTGTCCGCGACCTCATGCAGAAGCATCACGCGGTGCTGCGCAACTATCCGATCTCGGCGCATCTGCGCTTCCTGCTCGAAGAGATCCGCCCGGAGATGCGGCAGTATTTCTTCGAGAGCGAGAAGGACGGCATGCCGTTCTCCCGCGACACCCGCGCCGTCGTCTATCAGCGCGCCAAGATGGTGCTGGACAAGCGGCCGTTCGGCACCCAGGAGGACGTCTACCGCGAGGGCTATGAGTGGATGCATCATTCGGTGGCGCCGAAGCCCCATTCGAACGAGAAATTCCGCATCACCATCGGCGGCCCCGATTGCGCCAAGCCTTATTCCGCCTCGGTCTTCAACATCTCCGCGATGAGCTTCGGCGCGCTCAGCCCGAACGCGGTGCGCGCGCTGAATGCCGGCGCCAGGAAGGGCGGCTTTGCGCATGACACCGGCGAAGGCGGCGTCAGCCCGTACCACCGCGAGAAGGGCGGCGACATCATCTGGGAGATCGGTTCCGGCTATTTCGGCTGCCGTAATCTCGACGGCACGTTCAATGCGGACGAGTTCGCGCGTATCGCCACTGAGGAGCAGATCAAGATGGTCGAGCTCAAGATGAGCCAGGGCGCCAAGCCCGGCCATGGCGGCGTGCTGCCGGCGGCAAAAGTCTCGGAAGAGATCGCCAAGATCAGGGGCGTTCCCCTAGGGGAAGATTGCATTTCGCCGGCCTCCCACAAGGCGTTCTCGACGCCGCTTGAGATGATGGCCTTCGTCGGCGAGATGCGCAGGCTGTCGGGCGGTAAGCCGGCCGGCTTCAAGCTCTGCATCGGCCATCCCTGGGAATTCCTCGCGATCTGCAAGGCGATGCTCGAGAGCGGGATCTATCCCGACTTCATCGTGATCGACGGCAATGAGGGCGGCACCGGCGCTGCGCCGCTGGAATTCATGGATCATCTGGGCATGCCGATGCGCGAAGGCGTCAATTTTGCCCACAATGCGCTGGTCGGCATCAATGCGCGTAACCGCATCAAGATCGGCGCCTCCGGCAAGATCGCGACTGCCTTCGACATGGCACGCGCGATGTCGATCGGCGCCGACTGGTGCAATTCGGCGCGCGGCTTCATGTTTGCGCTCGGCTGCATCCAGTCCTTGAGCTGCCACACCGACCGCTGTCCGACCGGCGTGACCTCGCAGGACCCGATCCGCAATCGCGCGCTCTACGTGCCCGACAAGATCGAGCGCGTCTGCAATTATCACCACGCGACGCTGCATGCGCTGGCCGAGCTGCTCGCCGCCGCCGGCCTCGAGCATCCGCAGGAGTTGCGGCCGATCCATTTCACCCAGCGGACATCGACCACGGAAGTCCGCACCTTTGCCGAACTCTACCCGGCGCTGCGCCCGGGCGAATTGCTCGAAGGCACCCAGGACCGCCGCTTCCGCGACGCCTGGGCCATGGCCCGCCCCGATTCGTTCCAGCCGGCGGGGTGAGCACGTTTCCCTCTCCCCGCAAGAACGTGGAGAAGGCGAACCGCCCATCCCGGTCATTCCGGGGCGCCACGCAGTGGCGAGCCCGGAATCCATGTTTCCACCCGCATCTGCTGCTCGATGGATTCCGGGCTCGCCGCTTCGCGTCGCCCCGGAATGACAGGGTTTGTTGCGGCGGCGAGGTAGGGACAGGCCGCGTCGGCTAATGCGGGTTCTCCAGGCTGAAGGTCTCCGACTGTTCGTCATAGGCGAACAGCTCGGCATAGCGTCCCCATGAGACGATGGTCTTCAGCGTCTCGTCCGCATAATCCTCGGACATGTAGTCCTCGAGCTCGTTGCGGAATCGCGCGGCGGGGGCTGTGTGGGACGGGCGTTCGTCAAGCACGCGTTTGATCAGGCCCATCACCGGCACGTAGCTGATCAGATGTTCGGCGAACAGTTTCTTGCGCGCGTCGGTTTCGAGATTGGCAAAGCGCAGACCGGCTTCGGTCAGCACCAGGTCGCCCTCGCTTAAGCGCGCGAACCGCAATAGCTGCAGCGCCTCGCCGAGATGCAGGATCTCGTCCGTCTCCATTTGCAGGCTGCCGGCGAGAACCGGCAGGTCGGCGTGGCCGTGATAGGGCGGCCCTGCCAGCGTCTCGATCAAGCCGGACAGTTCGTTGGACGAGACATGGCCGAGCGCCGTGCCGACGCCCGCGCCGGAAGCCGCCTCGGCTGCTGTGGTCGACTTGCCGTCGGTCCGCTGCGTCATGCGCCCATAGATGTTGTCGACGAGCTGCCGGAACGCCGGATCGAGGCGGTTGCGCGGATGCGGGAAATCGACCTTGATCTCGGTCGCCACTCTGCCGGGATTGGACGAGAACACGAGAATGCGGTCGCACATCAGCACCGCCTCCTCGATATTGTGCGTCACCATCAGCACCGATTTGATCGGCAGGCGGCCGTCGGTCCACAGATCGATCAGGTCGGTGCGCAGCGTTTCGGCGGTCAGGACGTCGAGCGCCGAGAACGGCTCGTCCATCAACAGCAGGTCCGGATGCACCACCAGGGCGCGCGCGAAGCCGACGCGCTGGCGCATGCCGCCGGACAATTCCTTGGGGTAGGCGGATTCGAAACCGTCGAGGCCGATCAGGTCGATCGCGGCGAGCGCGCGGGTGCGTCGTTCTGCGGCATCGATGCCGAGTGCTTCGAGCCCGAGCTCGACATTCTGCAGCACCGTGAGCCAGGGAAACAGCGCAAACGACTGGAACACCATCGCGACGCCATTGGGGGGACCTGCGATCTTCTTGCCGCGGCAGACCGCCTCTCCCGAGGACGGGTCGACGAGGCCGGCGATGATCCGGAGCAGCGTCGATTTGCCGGAGCCGGAGCGGCCGAGCAGGCCGACGATCTCGCCGGCGCGGATGGTCAGGTCGACGTTTTCGAGCACCAGCAGGTTCTCGCCGCTGCCCTTGGGAAAGGAGCGACAGACGCCGCGGATATCGATGAGGTTAGGCTGAGCGGATTGTTCGAGCATGGCGGCTCCTCATCACCCGAGGCGAAGGCGGCGGGACAATGGCTCCTTGAACCGATCTCCCGCGATCCTTTCATTTGAGCACGATCTTCCTGTGAAGATATGCTCTAGAATTCCCCGTGCAGCCTTCCCGCGAAGATGTGCACGGGGCCACGGTCGGCGTTATAGGCGGGGTTTGTGATGAACTGATAGTCCGCCGTCAAGGTGAAGTTCTTGCTGATCGAATACGCGTAGTACGTCTCGAAGATGCGCTCGTGGCTGTAGTTGAGCCGACCGTCGCCGATCAGGAGGCCGAGGCCGCCAGCCGCCAGGAAATCGCGATGCGCGGCGGACAGGCCGTTGATCGCGCCGCCAATGCCGAACGTGTCGCTTGGCCGGCCCCAATAGCTGCCCTTGACCGACAGGCCGCCCGAAACGCTGCGGTCGACGTCGGTGAACGAGAGAATTTCGGCGCGGCCGTCGTTCCAGCTCGCGCGGGCAAACAGGCCAATGTCCGTGGCGAGCTGCTGCTCGAGGTTGGCGTAGAAGCCGTATTTGAGATTGTCGCGGCGGATGGCCGTCATCACGTTATTGATGTCGAGCGCCGGGTTCAGGCTCTCGATATCCAACGCCTCCTGATAGATGCCGGTATTGCCGCGATTGGCAAATGCGCCGAGCCGCAGCTTGCCGGGCTTGTCGGAGAGCGCATAGCGCCCTTCGAACTCGACCACGGTGCCGCCGGTCTTAAAGGTCAGGACGTCGCTGTTGGGCGCATCAGGCACCTGGAACAGGCCGGCGCGCACCGCCCAGTCCTTGCGGTTGAACTCGACCACCGCGCCGCGCGTATAGCCAGGCAGGTCGGCCGGGAAGTCGTAGGCGGCAGAGGCCCACATCGCCCAGTTCATGAAATCGGCGCGCGGGTCCTTTGCATAGGAATTGCCGTCGAAGAAGTCGCCGACCGCAAAGCGCCCGACGACGACGGTGATGCGGTTGATGTCGCGCTTGCCCGGCAACTGGTTGGGACCATCGGCGACCTCTTCCTGCTCGCCTCCAAGTCCAAAGGTCTGCTTGAGGAAGTAGCGTTGCGGCCGCAGCTTCGGAAAGGCCGCTCCTGCCTTTTGCGCTTCGCCGTTGGGGAAACCGGCAAGGCCGAGCGTGCCGTTGATGCCGAAGCCCTGCGCCAGCTCCGGATTGAAATAGAGCTCGCCGCCTTCCCACAGCCTGAGGCCGAGAAACGCCGTCGTGGTCCAGGTCGCCTGGAGTTGTCCAGGCCCCGGCAGGCTGTTGGTGCCCATGTAGGGCGAGCGGAACGACGGATAGCCCTGCGGCAGGAACGTGGTCTGCGCATGCACATTCCAGTCGTTCGACTCGGGAAGTTTGGTCGGGCTTGCCGCGACCGGCCAAGGCGCGTCGCCAAACTGATAGTTCAAGCCGAACTTCAGCAGATGGAGATCGGGCTTGATGCTGACGGAGGGCAAGCCGAATTCGCCGAGGTCGTAGGTCCGTTGCGCGAGGTTGACATAATCGTATTCGAGCTTCGCGCTCCAATTGCCGCTCAGCGCGAATTCGGCACCTGCGCCGACGGTCCAGCCGGTGTGATATCGACCGGGGGTCGAGACGATCTCGCCGTCGGCGTCGTTGATCCTGACATGGCTGTGCCCCCAGGCGAAGCCGCCGGTCAGATAGGGCATCCACCATCCGAATGCGTAGCCGACGCGGCCACGCAAGGTGCCGGTGTAGTCGATCGAGCTCTGGAAAGGGCCCGGCACCAGCCGCGGCACGTCCGTCGGGCTGGTGAAGGTGGCGTCGGCCTCGATGCCGAGCACCATGCGATTGAAGAATTGGCGATTGTATCCGGCCTGGTAGCCGCCGAGCAGCCCGGTAACGGTCGGTGGAAAGAACACGGACTGTTCGGGGAGGGGATTGGTGCGTGGGCCCAGGCTGCCATCGCCGTAGCCGGTGTGGCCCCCCAGATAAAAGCCGGTCCAATCGTAGACGGCGGCGTAGGCGGGAGCCTTGAAGGCGATATCGGCGGCAACCGCCGGGCCGCTCAAGGCGACGGTCGCGGCCGCCGCGTGGCCGAGAATCTTCGCAAAGGATCGGCTGCAGGGCGGCATGGCGGAGATGCTTCCAAACTGGACGTCGCGAGGGTTCGGCGTGCCCGTTCCCGAAGCGTTGCTACGACGCCTTCCCGCACACGAAATCATCACGCCGCCTTTGCCCCGGTCGCATGTCCTGATTCCCCTCCATCGCGCCAGATCGGGGAAGCTACACCGTACCACAATCCCTATTGCGAATAATTCGCAATAGCAAGAAACGGCGAGTCATTACCGCTGGATGGCATCGCTCAATGACAGTTTTGCAACAGAAGCGCGATCATCTTGTCGCGGCCAGATCCGGATGTGGATGACCCGCCCGGGGGGACAGCCGGGCGGGTCCGGGTACGACACGGGGTGGATGAGGCGCCCGTGCCGGACGCACAATCCACGGTCGACGTGTTTTCGAGCGAAGGAGGTTTACCGGTTCGCGCCGCAATCAAATTTGCGCAGATTGCGTGGACTTATCTGTGCAGAAAACGCGTCAACCAAAACCGCTCCGTCGATCGATCAGAAATTGCAGGTACGCACGCGGCCCATGTAATTGCCGAACGCATCGTACTGGCGAACCCAGCCGCAGCGGCGATAGCCGTCGTAGTAGTAGCCGTTGTTCGCGGCGATGGCGCTGCCGACAACCGCTGCGCCGACGAGGCCGGCACCGACGCCCAAGCCCCAGTGGTGGTGGTGGAACGGCTTGGCTTGCGCCTGGGTGGTCGACGTCGCGATCGTGCCGGTGACAGCGAGCGCGGCGAGGGCGAGAGCAGCAATCTTGGTCTTGATCGACATGGATAACTCC
This sequence comes from Bradyrhizobium sp. Crot121, assembly GCF_059512385.1. Lineage (NCBI taxonomy): Bacteria > Pseudomonadati > Pseudomonadota > Alphaproteobacteria > Hyphomicrobiales > Nitrobacteraceae > Bradyrhizobium > Bradyrhizobium sp. Crot121. The sequence continues at coordinate 84,328 of NZ_JCAMOR010000014.1, forward strand.
ATCCTGTTGAAGGCGGCGCCGGGATGGCCCGCACGCACCGTTGGACGGAGCCTCCGCGATTTGGGTTCGAAGCGGAGGAGGAAGGCTATGGCTGTCGATTATTTTGCTGTCAGAACAGCGGCTTAGTGGATAAGCGCGGCCCGGCTGCGAGCTTGTTCACGTCGAAGTTATCGACGTCGATAAGCAGCTCGCAGAACGCGCGTGCGCCGTGATCGAGCAGGCGCTCGCCCTTCTCCGCGGCAGCCTTGGTCGCATCGCCGACCGCGCCGCTTGCGTGCAGGTCTTGCGTTTGCCAGGCGAAAGGCGCGGGCCGTTGCGTCGATAGCCAGCGGTGATCCTTCTCGATCGCGATGCTGGCGGGATGAAAATCCGAGATCGCGCCCCTAAGCACCGTCTGCGGATAGCGCGCCAGCATGATCGAGGTCTCGACCGCGCCGCCATGAATGCCGTGATGCACTTCTTCCGCATCGAACAGCTTTTCCGCCGCGCTCAGCCGCGACCAGCTTGTGGTGACCACCAGCATCTCGTGTTGCGCACGCAGATCCTGCGCGACCAGGCTCATCGCGGCGCTGTTGCCGCCATGGCTCGTGACCATCACCAGCTTTTTGACGCCTGCGCGCGCCACGCTGTCGCCGAGCGTCGTCCACGTCTTCAATGCGACATCGGCCGGCAGCGTCAGCGTGCCAGGAAAGTCGATATGCTCGGTGGAAATGCCAACCGGCTGCAGCGGCAGGAAGGTCGCGGGGAGGCCGACGGGCAACAGCTCGCGCACAAGCGCCAGATAGGCTTCGGCGATCATGACGTCGGTGCCGAGGGGCAGATGCGGCCCGTGTTGCTCGGTCGCTGCGAGCGGCAATACCGCGATCCAGCGCGCCGGATCGGCGCCAGCGACCTCCGGCCAGCGGATTTCGGTCCAGTCGCGGGGTGGAACAGTCGAAGTCATTTCTCTGCCAAGCGTTCCTTTGCGCGGATTTGCGAGGTAATTTGCCGGCCCTGCCGCGGGCGCATTCGGCGTCCATCACCCATCATGGGCCATAACCAGCGACGGAGTCCAACCATGAAGCGGGCCTTTTTGCTGCGAGCGTTAACCATAGCCGTGTGCGCCCTGGTTGCAGCCTTTGCGCCCGCAAAGGCCCAGACCCTGGACAAGGTTTCGTTCGGCACCAACTGGGTCGCGGAGGCCGAGCATGGCGGCTTCTTCCAGGCGGTAGCCGACGGCACCTACAACAAATACGGCCTCGACGTCACCATCGTTCCCGGCGGTCCCAACAACAACAATCGCATCCTCCTGATCGCCGGCAAGATCGATTTCTTCATGAGTGCGAACTCGCTGCAATCCTTCGACGCGGTCACCAACAACGTGCCGCTGGTCGCCGTCGCCGCGATGTTCCAGAAGGATCCGCAGGTGCTGTTGACCCATCCTGACATCAAGGCAACCAAGCTCGAAGATCTGAAGCCGCTGACGCTGCTCGTCTCCAAGGAGGGTATGACGACCTACTTCCAGTGGCTCAAATCCGAATACGGATTCAGCGAGAGCAAGGTGAAGCCGTACACCTTCAACCCGCAGCCCTTCATCGTCGACAAGAAAAGCGCGATGCAGGGCTATGTCACCTCGGAGCCGTTCGCGGTGGAGAAGGCCGCAAGCTTCAAGCCCGGTATCTTCCTGCTCGCCGATTACGGCTTCAACACCTATTCGACCCTGATCGAGACCCGCCGCGACACGGTCGAGAAGAAGCCCGATCTCGTGCAGCGCTTCGTCGACGCCTCCATCATCGGCTGGTACAACTATCTCTACGGCGACAATACCGCTGCCAATGCCATGATCAAGAAGCTCAATCCGGAAATGACCGACGAACTGCTCAGCTATTCCATCGACAAGATGAAGGAATACGGCATCGTCGATTCCGGCGACTCGCTGAAGAACGGCATCGGCGCCATGACCGACGAGCGGATGGCGAGCTTCTTCGACAAGATGGTGCGGGCCGGCGTCGTTCGCTCCGATATCGACTTCCGCCAGGCCTATACGCTGCGCTTCGTCAACAAGGGCGTTGGGCTCGACCTGCGGCCGAAGAACTAGGCACGAAGAGAGCTCTCGTGATGGCCGAGCCAGCCCCGAGCGAACTGGACGCCGGCTCCTCGCTTGCGGTGAGCCTGCGTGGGGTCACGAAGGTTTATGACAGCGGCGTCGCGGCGCTCGGCCCGCTCGATCTCGAGGTCAAGCGGGGAGAATTCGTGACGCTGGTCGGGCCGTCGGGGTGTGGCAAATCCACTGCGCTGCGGCTGATCGCTGGCCTTGCGGCGCCGACCGCCGGCACCGTCAGCGTCTCGCATCTCGCGGCGGAAGTACGCGGCCATCACTCGATCGGCTTCGTGTTCCAGGAGCCGACCCTGATGCCGTGGGCGAGCGTGCGCGACAATGTCCGCCTGCCGCTGAAGCTTGCTCATGCGCCGACGAGCGAGGCGGATGCGCGCATCGACGAGGCGTTGGCGCAGGTCGGGCTCGCCGAATTCGCACACGCCTATCCGCGCGAACTGTCCGGCGGCATGAAGATGCGCGTCTCGTTGGCCAGGGCGCTGGTCACCGATCCCGATATTCTCCTGATGGACGAGCCGTTCGCGGCGCTGGACGAGATCACGCGTTTCCGCCTCAACAACGATCTGCTCGCGCTCTGGCGCAAGCTGCACAAGACCGTGATCTTCGTCACCCATTCGGTGTTCGAGTCGGTGTATCTCTCGCAGCGCGTGATCGTGATGACGGCGCGGCCGGGGCGGATCGGCGCGGAGTTTCGCATCAGCGCGACCGAGCCGCGCAGCGAGGAATTCCGCACCTCCGCCGAATATGCCGGCTTCTGCCGCCAGGTCTCCAACGCGCTGGCGCCTGCCTATGCGGGACAGGCCGGCGCATGAAGTCCTCGCGGCATGCGGTCCGCCTGCTCTTGCCGGTCGTCGTCTTCGCGGCTGCCATCCTGCTGTGGGAAGCGATCGTTCGCGTCAACAATATCCAGCCCTATGTGCTGCCGGGGCCGGTGGCGGTGTTCCAGACACTGATTGGCGACTGGCCGGTGCTGTCGCAATCGCTGGGCGTCACGCTGCTGACCACGCTCGAAGGTTTCGTGGCGGCCGCGATCGGCGGCATCGCGCTGGCGCTGTTGTTCAACCAGTCGAAATGGCTGGAATATTCGCTGTTCCCCTATGCGGTGATCCTGCAGGTCACGCCGGTGATTGCGATCGCGCCACTGCTTCTGATCTATCTGCAGCAACAGACCGCGGTGGTGGTCTGCGCCTGGATTGTCGCCTTCTTTCCGGTCCTGTCCAACACCACGCTCGGGCTCAATTCGGTCGACCGCAACCTCGCCGGATTGTTCCAGCTCTACGGCGCGACGCGGCTGCAGACGTTATGCTTTCTGAAACTGCCCGCGGCGTTGCCGTTCATCCTCGGGGGGGTAAGGATCGCGGGCGGCCTGTCGCTGATCGGCGCCGTCGTGGCCGAGATCGCGGCCGGCACCGCGGGCGCAGGCTCCGGTCTCGCGTTCCGCATTGCCGAGTCCGGCTATCGTCTCAACATTCCACGTATGTTCGCGGCGTTGTTCCTGCTCTCGGTCGCCGGGATTGTCATCTATGGGGTGCTGGCGCTAATTTCGCACCTGGTATTGCGGCGCTGGCACGAGAGCGCGCTTGGAAAGGAAAGCTGATGGCTGCAACTATCTCTTCTGACAAGATCGACCTTTTGGTTTACGGGCCGATCCGTCCCATTCTGCAGAATGGCTTTCCCGATCAGTTCATCCTGCACACTGCGGAAAACCGCGCCGATCTCGAACGCTTGACGCCGGAGACCAAGGCCAGGATCCGCGGCATGGCCGTGACCTATCACACCGTGTCGACCGACAGGACCGTGCTGGCGCAATTCCCGAAGCTCGAGCTCGTCGCGAGCTTCGGCGTCGGCTACGACCATGTCGAGTCCGCCTATGCGCGTGAGCACAACATCATCGTCACCAACACGCCCGACGTTTTGACCGAAGAGGTCGCCGACGTCGCCATGGGCCTTTTGATCGCGACCCTGCGCGAATTCATCAAGGCCGACCGCTACGTGCGCTCCGGCCTCTGGCAGACGCAGAACTATCCCTTGAGCGTCGGCTCGCTGCGCGACCGCAAGGTCGGCATCGTCGGCATGGGTCGGATCGGGCAGGCGATCGGCCGCAGGCTCGAGGCTTCGCTCGTTCCCGTCGTCTATCATTCGCGCAATCCCGCGGCCGGCGTGTCCTACCAGCACTATCCCGACCTGATCGAGATGGCGAAGGCGGTGGATACGCTTGTCGTGATCGTGCCCGGCGGCGCCTCCACTGCGAAAATGATCAATGCCGAGGTGTTGAAGGCGCTCGGCCCGCGGGGCGTGGTGATCAACGTCGCGCGAGGTTCGGTCGTGGACGAGCCGGCGCTGATCGCGGCCTTGAAATCGGGGACCATCCTGGCCGCCGGTCTCGACGTGTTCGCCACCGAGCCGAACGTGCCGGACGAGCTGAAGTCGATGCAGAATGTCGTGGTGCTGCCACATATCGGTTCGGCTTCCGTGGTAACGCGCAATGCCATGGATCAGCTCGTGGTCGACAATCTCAAGAGCTGGTTCGCCGGCAAGCCGCCGCTCACGCCGGTTGCGGAGACCCCGGTAAAGGGACGTTGATCAGGGATCGTCGATGTCAGTCCGCCGTTTCAGCATCGTGGCCGTGCTGCTGGCAATTGCCGGCGGCGCTGGACCTGCGTCGTCCCAGGATGCCTCGTCGCTGAAACAGGAAATGATCGGGCAGTGGGAGCTTGCCACCACTGAGCGCAGCAAGACCTGCGTCGTGACGCTAAAGGGCGATGCCACGGCGCAAGGCCTCAAGCTCGAGCTCGAGCCGTCCTGTCCGGCCGCGCTGCCCTTCACCAAGGACATCGCCGCCTGGAACATCAAGGGCCTCGACATCGTGCGGCTGCAGAATGCGGCCGGCGAGCCGGTAATCGATTTCACCGAGGTCGAGAGCGGCATCTTCGAGGGGCACCGGACCGGCGAGGGCGTCTACATCCTGCAAAACCTCGCCGCGGCCCGCGCGCTCGCCAAATCGATGGACCAGATGATCGGAGACTGGTCCATGGTGCGCGGCAACGGACAGGCGATCTGCGGCCTGACGCTGACCAACACCGAAGCCGGCCAGGACAATTTCCAGGTCTTCCTGAAGCCGAAATGCGATCCGGCGGTGACGGCATTCGCGCCGACGGTTTGGCGGCTCGATCACGGCCAGATGCTGTTGATGTCCGAGAAGGGCGAGACCTGGCAGTTCGAGGCTGACGACAATGCGCAGTGGCGCAAGGTCCCCGACACCGCCGCCCCCCTGATTATGCTGCGTGATCAGTAGCGGCGCCGCAGGGCGTGACGACTCTTGTTTGACTCGGCGTGACCGCCGTTGTTCACCTCTCCCACAGGGAGAGGTCGGCGCGCAGCGCCGGGCGAAGGGTTACGGTCCCTCGATGGAGTTCATCCCCCTCACCCGGATCGCATCTTGCGATGCGATCCGACCTCTCCCCGATGGGGAGAGGTAAGGCACCTCCGACGTGGTACCAACTCGCCTGATCTCGCGATCCGCGCCCGTGGCGATCCGCTACTATCACCCGATGGCGGCGGCCTCGTTGGCGGCGCGCTGCATGCTCGACGACATCTCGCCGGTGACGACGCTCTGCTCCTCGACTGCGGCCGCGGTCGACGTCACATATTCTCCCACCGCCTCGATCGAGCGGCGGACCGTGCCCAGCGCAGTGACCACGTCGACGGAAATGCCATTGAGCGAGTCGATCTCGACGCCAATCTTGTCGGTCGCCTGCTTGGCCTGGTTGGCGAGGTTCTTGACTTCAGCGGCGACCACCGCAAAGCCACGGCCGGCCTCGCCGGCGCGTGCGGATTCGATGGTCGCGTTCAGCGCGAGCAGGTTGATCTGGCCGGTGATGTCGCCGATCATCTGCAGGATGCCGCTCATCGAGGCGGCTGCGGCGGTCAGCCGCTGCGCCTGGTGGTCGGCGGATTGCACATGGTCGGTGGCGGCCGCAGCCGTTTCCTTCGACTTGACCATCGCCTCCGAGATCTCGCGCACCGAGGCATTCAATTCCTCGGCGCCGGCCGCGACCTGCTCCATCATGCCGCGGACGCGCTCGCTCTTCAGTCGCGCGATCACCTGGGCGGTGACGTCGGAGGAGTATTTGACGACTTTGAACGGCCTGCCATTGAGATCCATGATCGGATTGTACGAGGCCTGGATCCAGACTTCGCGTCCGCCGGCGCCGACGCGGCGAAACTCACCGGTCTGGTATTCGCCGCGATTCAGCGCAGCCCAGAATTCGCGATAGGCAGGCAGGTCACGCTCGGCCGGATCGACGAACATGCTGTGGTGACGGCCCTGGATGTCGTGCAGCGTGTAGCCAAGCGTCTTCAGGAAATTCGCGTTCGCCGTTTTTACCGTGCCGTCCATCGCGAACTCGATCACGGCCTGCGACTTGTCGATGGCCGCGATCTGGCCGGCAAAATCGGCATTGCGCAGCTTCTGCTCGGTCACGTCGGTGGCGAATTTGACCACCTTGAACGGCTTGCCGTTCTCGTCGAACACCGGATTGTACGACGCGAGAATCCAGACCTCCCTGCCGCCCTTGCCGATCCGCTTGAATTCGCCGGTCTCGAATTCGCCCCGGTTCAGCTTCTGCCAGAACTCCCGATAGTTCGGGCTGTCGCGGAATGACGCCTCGACAAACATGCTGTGGTGCTTGCCCTGGATCTCGGCCAGCGAATAGCCGAGCGCGCGCAGGAAATTCTCATTGGCGGTGATGACAGTGCCGTCGAGATTGAATTCGATCACCGCCTGGACGCGGCCAATGGCCGTGGTCTGCGCCCGGAAGTCCAGGTTCTGCAGCCGGATCGAAGCATCGGACCATTCCACGGCGAAGCCTGCGCGCTGCCCGTCGTCGGTGGTCAGCGGCGTGATCATGAGATCAAAGGCACGGCCACCGAACCTGATGGTCTCCCGCTGCGGCGTCTTCAACTGCGCCAGCGCGTGGCGCTCGGCGGAATCCCTGTAAAACATGTCGATGCTGCTGCCGATCAGCTTGCCGACCGAGAAGCCCGGAAGCTCCTTGCGGATATCGGCTTCCGCGTCGGTGAGCAGCCTGGTCACCGCACGATTCATGTAGGTGATGGTCAGTGACGCATCTGCGATCATCAGGTTGGCAGTGATGACGTCGGCGGCAGTCTTGGCAATGTCACCGGCACGCGATTTCCGGCTTCCAAACATGTCTGGGTTCCTGCGTTGGCGGGCCAGGCGACGCAATTGTCGATCTGGTATTCATGATCGGCGAATCAAAATTCCAAATGTCACCAGAAGCTTCTCAGCATGGTGTGAACGGTCCCTTAAATATCCCGCTACCGCTGGCAAAATTGCCGAGCTCCGATATTGCGTCGCGGCCGAACACGCAAAACCGCGTGCTCGGCGCTTTCTTCGAGCAGTTCTTCACCCGCTCTCACCTGTCCTTGTGCTGGGACGAGGAACGCCCTTGGCGTGTGCGGCGTTGGCTGTTCATGTCTCGATCCGGCTTCTTCGGACCAGGAGCGCGCTATGGCGACGACCGTGCTTGCAATTGGCATCGATCCCGCATTCGCGGATTTCAGCGCCTTTCCGCAGCTCACGCCGGACCTCATCAGGAACTATATCGACGCGCAGATCGATCAGTTGCGCAGCCACGGCTATGAGGCGGACGCCTGCCTCGTCGACCTCGGCGATACGGCGGAGCAGGTGGTCGCTTCGGCGCTGCAGTCGAAGCGGTTCAACTGCGTCGTCATCGGCGCGGGCTTGCGCGAACCCTCCGCCCACCTCCTGCTGTTCGAGAAGATCCTCAATCTGGTCCACCGGCTGGCGCCGGAGGCCTCCATCTGCTTCAATACCACGCCTGCCGACACGATCGATGCGGTGCGGCGCTGGGTCGGGCCGTAACTCTTCGGCGATGCGAACGATCCGAGTGTTTCTCTCTCGAAGCTCCGCACACAATCACAACACTGATGTACCCCGACCGGGGAATCTCGTCAGGGCGCCGAGGGATGGAGTCTGTCGATGTAGTCGGTTACCTCCTTGTATGTGACCGGCTTGGCAAGGCTTTTCATCGGCGGCTCGCTACCTTTGCGGATCTCCAGGCTTTTTCCGTCACGAGCGTGCGTGACCTGATAACCGCGATACAACCAGGTTTTGCCTTCGGTCCAAGTCGGTCGTTCTTGCATCGGATCATCACTCCCTGACTGATCGGTTAACCTCTGGCGCCGGCGGTTAGTCTCTCAACAATCGAACGTGGTGTCACGGCGCCATCGCAATCGCACTAGATTGTGAACGTCGATTAATGAACGCTCGAGTAGTCGTTCGATACCAAGCTCTGCAGACGACGATTTATTGCAGTCACGTTTCCCACAGCAAAGATGCTAGCAAATGGCACCAAATCCGATCGTTATCGAAAACCAGAACACCGGCACCCCTCAAGACGTATGGGACCTCAGCGGTCCGGCGGCCACCAATATAGAAGGCTTCGCCACCAGCATCAGTGTCAATAGTGGAAGCCAGATCGGCTTCAAGATCAATACCGATTCGACGAACTACCGGATCGACATTTATCGCCTTGGCTATTACGGCGGCGCCGGCGCTCGTTTTGTAACGTCCATTCAGCAGAACACCGCGTCGATCCAGCCGTCGCAACCGGACGGTGATCCGTCGATCGGTCTGTACGATGCCGCCAACTGGAACGTCACCGTCACGTGGACCGTCCCCGCGACGGCGGTCTCCGGCGTGTATATCGCAAAGCTTGTCCGTCAGGACACGACAGCCGGCGAAAGCCATATTACCTTTGTCGTCCGCAATGACGGTGTGGCGCGGGACATCGTCTTCAAGACCTGCGACACCACATGGCATGCCTACAACGGCTGGGGCGGTGCAAGCCTGTACGGAGGAAATGCGACGCAGAGTTCTGACGGGCGCGCTTACAAAGTCAGCTACAACCGGCCCTTCGGTACACGTGACGGCATTGGGCTATATGCTGGCCCGCAGGATTTCGTGTTCAGCGCGGAATATGCAGCAATTCGCTGGCTCGAGCGAAACGGATACGATGTGACCTACATCTCAACCGTCGACGCGGGGCCGGGCAACATCCCGCTGACGAACTACAAGGTGTTCATGTCGGTCGGACACGATGAATATTGGTCCGGCGATCTCCGGACCAATGTAGAGGCCGCACGTGATGCGGGCGTGCATCTCATCTTCATGAGCGGCAACGAGGTTTACTGGAAAACGCGATGGGAAGCGGATGCGAACGGCACGGCGAACCGCATTCTCGTCTGCTACAAGGAAACCCACGCCGCCGCAAAAATCGATCCGACGCCGGAGTGGACCGGCACCTGGCGCGATCCGAGCTTCAGCCCTCCGTCCGATGGAGGACGTCCTGAAAATGCGCTGACCGGCACCATCTTCCAGGTGGATTCATTTCGCGGCGACAAGATCACGATTCCTTCGGACCTCGCACAGTTCAGATTCTGGCGGAATACGGCGGTGCAAGCCGGCCAGACCAACTCTCTGGCAATCGGTATGCTTGGCTACGAATGGGACGAAGCGCCTGACAACGGCTTCCGGCCGGGCGGATTGATTGCGGTGTCATCGACGGTCCTTCCGGTGGACACCTATCTGCTCGATTATGGGAACACCACCGGCGCCCGAACTGCGACACATAATCTCGTCCTGTATCGCGCGTCGAGCGGGGCAATCGTGTTCGGTACGGGAACGGTCTTCCTGTCTTTTGGCCTCGACACGACGCACGACTACTGCAACCTTAGCAGTGTGGGGCCGACGCCCGAGGATCCCAACGTACAGCAGGCCATGGTGAACGTGTTTGCGGACATGGGCGTGCAGCCGCAAACCCTGCAGACCAACCTCGTTGCCGCCAGTGCATCAACGGATCACACGCCACCGGTCTCGACGATCTCTACTCCCGCTTCAGGTGCAAGCCTTGTCCAGCAGCAAGCGGTGACGATTTCGGGCACCGCTGGAGATGTCGATGGGCTGGTTGCGGTCGTCGAGGTCTCGACCGACGGCGGAACGACCTGGCACCCGGCCACAGGCACCACGAACTGGACATACACGTGGTGGCCACTGCAGCCGGGCACGTTCACCATCAAGTCCCGGGCTGTCGACGACAGCCTCAATATGGAGACACCCGCCGCCGGTGTAACCGTAAGCGTTATACCTGGAGCGGTCGTGAGCCTTTTCACGCCTACTGATGCGCCGTTCGTGGTACTCGCCAACGATCCCCTGGCAATAGAGCTTGGTATCCGAGTGCAGATCAGCGCTGCCGGCACTGTCAGCGGTATCCGTTTCTACAAGGAGCCGCTCAACACCGGCCCGCACGTCGGCAATTTCTGGAGCGCTGACGGAACGTTGCTTGCAACCGCGGCCTTCTCCGGCGAAACGTCAAACGGCTGGCAGCAGGTCAATTTTCCGACTCCGGTCACTGTCAATGCAGGCGCGACATACGTTGCGTCGTACCACACCGCTACGGGCCTCTATTCTGCGGACTTGAACTACTTTCTCAATACGCGGAGCGCGGGTCCGCTGCGCGCACCGGCCGCCGGCGCCAATGGTGTATTTGCCTATGGATCGACGAGCATTTTTCCCGCGAGCTCAAATCTGAAAGGCAATTACTGGGTCGATCTGGTATTCAACCGCGCTGGTGGAACCGGGAATCTTCCACCCATCGCGAATGACGTCGGAGGCTTTATCACCCCTCCGAACTCGATCCTGTCCATTCCGGCCGCCTCGATCCTGGCTAATGATACGGATCCAAATGGCTACACACTATCCATCTCAGGCGTCGGCAGCCCGGTCAATGGAACTGTAAGCTACGATGCAACAACGCAAGTCGTTAGCTTCACGCCGACGACCGGTTACCTTGGGACAGCCAGTTTCATTTATACAATCACCAACGGCCATGGCGGCACCGCCTCCGCGACCGTATCGCTGACCGTGAGTGCCGGCACCGTCAGCCTGTTCGGTCCATCGACGACACCGGCAACGATCACAGTCAGCGACGCCAACCCGGTCGAACTCGGGGTCAAGTTCGAGACATCCGTTGCGGGCCAGGTCCTCGGAATTCTTTTCTACAAGGGTCCGCAAAACACAGGCACGCATGTCGTCAATCTGTGGACCTCGTCGGGTACCCTGCTGGCCAGCGCAACATCCAGCAACGAAACCGCGAGTGGTTGGCAGACCGTGGGTCTGACCACACCGGTGACCTTGACCGCCAATACGATCTATGTCGCTTCCTATCACACCAACGGCTTCTATTCTGTGGACGGGAACTACTTCGCCACTGACCATACCAGTGGGCCGCTCACGGCCCCCAACAGCGCCGGCAGTAACGGCAATGGAGTCTTCTCCTACGGCGCCAGCGGCAGCTTCCCAACCAGCAGTTTCGACGCAAGCAACTATTGGGTCGATGTCCTCTTCAACCCGAGTGGCAGCGGAAACCTACCTCCCGTTGCGAACAACGACAGCGGATTTACAACGCTCCAGAATACAGTCCTTGCCATTCCGGCCGCTACGATTCTGGCCAATGACTCCGATCCCAACGGCTTTGCCCTGTCGATCTCGAGCGTCGGCGCCCCGATCAACGGAACGGTCAGCTACAATGCAACGACGCAGGTGGTCAATTTCACGCCGACCAGCGGTTACCTCGGAGCGGCGAGCTTCACATACACAATCACCAACGGCCACGGAGGGACCGCCTCGGCAACCGTCTCACTGACTGTTATCCCATCCGCTGCCATCAGCCTCTTCACCGCCACGACCAGCCCGGCAAACATCACGGTCAACGATTCCAGCGCGGTCGAACTCGGGGTCAAGTTCGAGACGTCGACCGGCGGCCTCGTCTTTGCAATTCTCTTTTACAAAGGGCCGCAGAACACTGGTCCGCATATCATCAACCTATGGACTGAGACCGGGACCCTGCTAGCCAGCGCGACATCCACCAACGAGACCCCCGGCGGCTGGCAAACTGTCAATCTCGCTACACCGGTGGCTTTGACCGCCAACACGATCTACGTCGCTTCTTATCACTGTAACGGCTTTTACTCGGCGGACTCCAACTATTTCGCCGCCGACCATGTCAACGGCGCACTTACGGCGCCGGCCAGCGCGAGCAGCGGAGGCAATGGTGTCTATGTCTACGGCACCAGCAGCAGCTTCCCGACAAATACCTTCGGCGCCAATAACTACTGGGTCGACGTGCTGTTCGTCGCCGGCGCTGGGCCGTAAGCGAGACAAGCGGGAAATGCAAAGTGAACCGGCTGCCGACTCAACCAATGGCACCACGCTCTAAGCCGAGGCCGCGATCAAGCCCTTCTTGATCGCGGCGTCCTCGCTGCTGAAGATGGCCATCGCCGTGAGCATGCGCCGGAAGCCGAGTTTTTCGTAAAGTCCCTCAGTCCCGGGATTGGCGTACAGGATGATCTTCCTGTGGCCGCGCGACAGATCCCGCAATCGCGTCGCGATCTCCTTGCCGAGGCCTCGCCCCTGAAAATGCGGATGGACCGCAATGTCGCAAATGTAGGAGCAATCGACACCATCAGCGACGGCGCGTCCTGCGCCGGCCAGGATGCCGTCGTCGAACGCGAAGCATTTGTACATGCTGTTTCCGAACGCGCGCTTCAGCTCCTCCGGTTTCTTGTCGCCCAGCGGAGCGATCCGATAGAGCTCCGACAGCGCATTCCAGTCGATCCGGTCCTGGTCGGATGTCCATTCCATGTCGTTGCTCCTCTCGGATCATGTGCTAGAGCAGATTTGGTCAGAATGATCATTGATCATGGCCTATGCTGCAAATGTCGTTTGAAAGGCTAGTCGCTTCGGGGATCATCCAAGGGCGACGACGTCCGGCCAAAACGGCGCTCAAGATAGGTCACGCCAAAGGAAACGATGTCCTGCGCGTCGAACAGGTAGCAGGATGCGTCTCCTACTCGGTCAATCCGGTGCCGATCGAGGGCAGCGTATGCATGCGCGATCGTTTCGACCGCGTCAGGCTCTCCGTCGACCGTGAAGCGATCGAGGATGCCGTTCGAGTCGAAATCCTCGGCCCACTCCCAGACGGTTTGACCATCGGGGCCAAGTAGCGGCATCTCATAGGTCACGCGGCGTTTACCAGGAATATCGGCAATAGCCTCGGCATAGTGCAGTGCGGTGACTGAGTTCAGCGGAGCGCCTAGCAGAAGAACTTTTCCGCCCAGCTCGACGAAACGTTCGAGGGGCGAGCCTTTTCCCAACGCCTGACCAAGGTGATGAGACTTTGTCAAAGTTTCTGCGAGAGGACCTATAGCGACCATCGATGCGTCCGGATGTGCGCTACGTCGCGCACCGGGGGTCTGGACAAGGAACTGATTGAGCAGGCCGAAGCCCGCATATGTTCCAGAGGTTGCAGGGTCAAACGGAGGCCAGGTGCGACGGAGTTCTTCGTCCATCTGAGCGCCGTTCAATGTTTCCTCGTACGGTGATCGGTCCCATGAGGCATAGCCCATTACGGTACCCGTCGGCCCGACGGCGTCGAGAAGAGCGTCGACGACGGTGGCCGCGCCGCCCTCGACACTACCGATGGCCTTCAACGAGGCATGGACCATCACGAGATCTCCCGGTTGGACGCCCAGTCGTTGAAGGTCTGCTGTGATTTCGGTTCTTGCTCTCATTGGAATCTCTCTCCCAGTTTCTTCTCGGCTGGATCGGCCGTGCCGAGGGGCCGACCTCGAGGAAAAGTACCAGTAGGAGGTAAGCCGGCGGTACGTATTGGTCGACGTAGCTGACCGTCAGGGCAAACCGGGGCGCTGAAACCAGCATGGATTCAAATCAGCCGCATCCCCTTCAAGCTCGCATGCCCGTTCTTGCCGACGATAATGTGGTCATGCACGGAGATGCCGAGTGGCTTGGCGATGTCGATGATCGCTTTCGTCATCTGGATGTCGGCCTGCGAGGGCGTCGGGTCGCCGGAAGGGTGGTTGTGCACCAACATACTCGAAGGAAGAATCTTATTTAGAGGCAGGCTTCTAGTGATTTTCTAAGTTCGGAAGGGGTATGTAATTGGGGTTAGTTCCTCGTTACAGATCGTGATGGGCCCGACTTGTCATGCAGATGCTTTCATGAGACTCCACGATCACGTTGTAGCACGGATTCCGAATCAATATCTATCTCGGCTGGTATCGCTCAGCGCTAACTGCCGGATCCGGCACATTTCACCCCGCCGCTTCCTCCAAAGGAGCAATCGCGAAGGTCGGCAAACGACTAGGTTTCTGCGGTCCCAGCGATCGAGCTCCTCCAACGGATAGAGAGTGGCTTTGCCGATCTTCATGAACGATGGACCGATCCTCATCGAACGCCAGTTGCGGAGGGTTCCCTCGCTGACCTGCGCGCGATAGCGCTCAACAACTTCCTCAAGAGTGAGAAATACTGGGCCCGACAGAGGTGTGAACGAACGGCTGGTGACGATTTTGTGCAACAAGCTGTTGCGCGTTCCTATTTGCATGAGGCTAGGATCACTGGTCATCGAGGAGACTCCAACATGTGCAGACCGTGTTCTGCAGTCGATCATTGACTGATGCGTGCCTCACCCTGCTCGGTAATGAGAAGAACGTCGAGCGGCGCTGCAAATGTAGCATCAAGCCGGCTGACCAGAATGTCGACGATGGCGGGCTGGGTACCGCCGAGGTCTATGGCCCGTTCCGAAATGAGGAGATTGCGGGAGAGGCACTCGCTCCAGTCCAAGATCAGGTGTGATCGCCACAAAGTTGTTGGGACATCGATCTTCAGACGGGAAAACACTTCGAGCGGATGAACAGCCGTCCCGATCACATCAAGGCCGCGACGGAAGGCATGCTGAAACGGCTCAAGACCGATTGCATCGACCTGCTCTATCAGCACCGCGTCGATCCCAATGCTTCGATGGAGGATGTCGCGGCAGCCGTGAAAGACCTCATACAAGCGGGCAAGACCAGACACTTCGGCATGTCTGAAGCCGGTGTGCAGTCGCTCCGCCGCGCGGCGCGGCAATCCCTGCGCTCCGAGCTAAATCAAATGTCAGTACTTGCAGCGGCTTGAACGACGCCTACTCTCCGCCGCCGCGCTCAACACGCAAATGGTACACAGGACCTCACAGATAGCGCTAGACCCTGACCCTCTCAAGGTTCGGGCCGAAGCCAGATTATGATTGAATTTGAGGCAGCACCGAAATTGATGACCACTCGGGGAGCCTTGGGGGATGAAAGGCGAGCGGATCTCCGTTGCGAGCCTGACCGCAGTTGCGGAGCGCGCTTATGCAGTCCGACCCTGCCCGCTGGGAGGGGTTTTGATAAAGGCGAGATCCACGAGGCGAAGCTGGATCATGCATCGTGCCCATCCCACCGGTCACACCTCGGCCATCTTCGCGAGCACGCGCTGCACGAGGGCGGGCTCGAGATAAGCGCTGCGCGGCCTCAATAGATTTTGGACTTCGGCGGTCAGCTTGTGGACGGCCGGATCTTCGGCGGCGAGCCGGGTCAGGGCGATACCGAATTTGAGCGTTGTCTCAAAATCCGCCGGACGTTGCCCGCGTGTATCGGGAAACGCGAAGTCGAGTATGGCCACCGACCACGGCGTCTCGATCAACGTCTGCACCTCGGCGAAGAAAGCGGGTGCCAGCGCAGCGATTGGATCGCTGTCTTCCCCTAGTCTCCCGAGCAGCCTCTGGAGCAGGCACGCCTCCAGCGCGGCCACGCTCATGCCTTGGCCGTAGACGGGATTGAACCGGCAGATTGCGTCACCTATGGGCAATAGCCCGCGTGGAAAGACGTCAAGTCGCTCGAAATGACGCCGCACGCTCTCGGGGAAGCCATAACGCGCGACTCCGTCCAGGCGCTTGGCGTGACCGATCGCATTGTAGATCGTGGGCGTCCGCAGTGCCCTGGCGTAAGTCAGAAATCCCTCCGCATCGCCGGGCCGCACGTCACCGTGGCGCCCACCAATGGTCGCCATCCAGCGATTGCCCTCGAGCGGCAACATCAGGCCACCACGGCCGTTCTGGGGCGCTTGGCCCAAAGTCATAACGCCATTCCAATCGGTCGCGGCGTCGTCGGGGATGTCAAAGATGCATGCGGCATAGCCGAGATCGATGCCAATTGTGGTCTCCTCCGGCAGTGGTTGTCCGATCGACTGCAGCAGAGCGAGAGTGACGGCGCCGCGTCCGGACGCGTCGACGACGAGATCCGCCGTGATCGTCTCGCTTGCGCCGTTGCTTTTCTCGTAGCGCACGCCGGTGACCGCTTCTCCATTTGGTGTAGCCAACACTTCATGGACCCGGCAGCGCTGGCGCAGCGTGGTGTTTGCGCGGCTTTCCACCCGCCGTCGCACGGCACGCTCGATTGTCGGCCGTGAGACGGCGTAACTGGACCAGCCGAGATCGCGTTGCGGGAAGGGGTCGTAGCCCGGGCGCTCAATGCGAACATCGAGACCGGACGCACGAGATCCTGCTCGAAGCCTGCGAACAGCTCGCTGAGGGCGCGCTGGCCGCTGAGCAGCAGCGCATGCACGTGCCGGGCCCGCGGCGTCCCCGCGCGATACGCTGGCTCCGCGGGCAGAGTGTCGCGCTCCAGAACAACTACCTGATCGAAGCGGCCGGCGAGCGCCCCCGCGGCCCGAGCCCGCCCATGCCGGCGCCGATCACGATGGCCTGCTTGCCGATCAGAGTTGACGTCATTGTCACCTCCCAGCTGCGAGCTCCTCCGGCAGCAGAGGTGCCGACGTCAATCGAGCATATCGCCACGCACCGGCGCAAGGAAACGACGAAATCGTCAGAAACCAGCGAAGCCAGCCACTGTCCGCCGTCACTGTTCACTTTTTAGATTTCCACGACGATTTGGCTCAGATCGCACTACCTACTTTCAATCTTAAATTCAGATGGCCGCCTCCTCGCGCGCCAGATTGCCACCCTTCAGAATAACAGTGCGAACTCACCTCGCCGATTGTCCTCATCGTTTCAATCCTGCGACGCCAAGTTCCGTCCATATCCAGTTGAAGCTGTAATTCGCGATCTCACCGTTGCGGCCTGCAGACTTGGCCGCGTGGTTTTCAAGGGTTTTAAGCCAATCGACGACTTTGACGCGACCTTTCGCAGTCCTGACCGCCGCGCGTGGCGACTTATTTCCCAGCATCGGGATCGGCTGGTCGAGCAAGTCGCGATAGTGCCGGTCCAAGCTGTCATGAATGATAGCGCTGCGCTCTTCCTCAGACATGTCCAGCTTTGACGGCACAGGAGCATCCTGCGATGCCGTGAGCTGCTCGATGGATTGCATCTCGACCAAGGGCTGCCCTACCAATCCCCCGAGCGTCTTGGATAGTAGCGCGCGCCCCCGGTCGGAACGTTCCCGAGAATTTACCGAGAGCACCAACGCCTTGTCCTTCAATTCCACACCGCCGAGTACGAGCGAGCCATCGCCGAGAGACGTGATGAAGATCTGCGATTTCGGCAGATGCTTGTCCATATCCAGGGTCTTGGTCGGTTTCCCGGAACTGATCCAATTCCAGAACGTCGCATTTTCCGGACGCAGCTCAGGACAGCGCCCTAACGCCGATCGAATGTCATCGGTCGTGGTGCCAGCCACGAAAGGATAATGCGCGGTACAGAACAAGAGCTCATCACCCTCGGCGTTACACACCTCGGGAATTTGCGGACGTAATGCGCGATCAATCGTGTCGATGAGCCAAACGGTCGTGATCGTTGGGGTAACGGCATGCAGAACCGCGGTCTCGGAGAACCCGTTGGCAATTGCCGGGTTGTCGACGCCGCGGCCAACCAACTCGGCAACCGCTTGTTTCTTCCTTTCGACGCGCTTCGCGACCTTGCGCAACAATTTGAGGAGTTCTTCCGATGTATCGCGATCGAGCAGCAGTATGGCACCACTGATTTGGGTTTGCGATCCAACCTGCACAACGCGCGTCGCGATCCGGTCCCACGGTTTAAGGGACCGGGTCGCCGAACGCTCACTGATCAGGATCGATTCGCCTCCGCGCACAAGGTCCCGCGCGCGGAACGAGGTGTCCCGGACGATATCGCTGACTTCATAGAGGCTCATCACTGACGTTCGCAAGGCGGCCATGTAGGCCCGAGTGGATGCGCCTTCCTTCCAGCCCCGGCGTTTCAGATAGTCATCGACGACATTGCTTCCGTCTTCGAAATCTCGGGTCAGAAAGTCCTCGAAAGCACACCCCAGACGGTGCGCATGAACCAGGCTTCGCCGAGTATGGATCTGATCTCCTCTGCATCGAGATCGGTTTGGTCGCAGGCGGGCAGCAGATGATCGTCATAGACATCCGCGAACCGATCGCGCCATTCGTCGCGGGTCAGCCATTTCATCAATCCTTGGAGCAAATGCGTGCCGGTCATATCTTGCTCGCGTCGTGGAATCATCGATCACTGCCCCAGCCTTCGCGGTGGTGTAGTCTAGCCAATGGACATCATCGGCTCGACGGCCGGGCTTCCTCGAGAGGGTCGAATCAACAGGTTTTCTCGGATAAACCGGATTTGCTGAAGGGGCGCCCTCGCGTGTGGCGGTTATTGTGAGTATGGAACCCACACCATCCGATCGCGAGATACTGGCTGGATTGGTTGAGCGCGTCACTTATCAGAACGCCGACAACGGCTTTTGTGTCATCCGGGTTAAGGCCCGCGGGCACCGTGATCTGGTCACCCTGGTTGGCCATGCCGCCACGATCTCGGCCGGAGAGTGGATTACGGCGACCGGCGACTGGGTCAACGACCGCACCCACGGACAACAGTTCAAGGCCCGGTTCCTCAAAACCTCGACGCCTACATCGAACGAAGGCATCGAGAAATACCTCGCCTCCGGAATGATCCGCGGCATTGGTCCGGTCTATGCCAAGAAGCTTCTGCGCGCCTTCGGCAACAGGGTGTTCGATGTCATTGAGGCAGAACCCGACCGCCTGCAGGAGGTGGATGGCATTGGTCCGGTCCGAGCCGGCCGCATCACGGTCGCCTGGGCGGAGCAGAAGGTGGTGCGCGAGATCATGGTGTTCCTGCACAGCCACGGCGTCGGCACGGCGCGGGCGGTGCGCATCTACAAGACTTACGGCGCCGATGCCGTGCAGGTCATGTCAGAAAATCCCTATCGTTTGGCGCGCGATATCCGCGGCATCGGCTTCAAGACTGCCGACGCTATCGCGATGAAGCTCGGCGTCGACAAGACTGCCATGATCCGCGTGCGAGCCGGCATCTCCTATGCGTTGACCGAGGCAATGGACGACGGGCACTGCGCCCTGCCCACCAACGAATTGGTGCCGCTTGCCGAACAGCTCCTTGAGATACCGCAGGATCTGATTCGTACGGCGCTCAATCTCGAACTGGCTGAGGGGACCGTCATCGCCGACCAAGTTGGTGAGACTGACTGCATCTTCCTTACCAGTCTGTATCGCGCCGAACGGGCTATTGCCGAACGGCTGTTGACGCTTGCGAAGGGCGAACGTCCCTGGGCTTCGATCGATCCCGACAAGGCCATTCCATGGATTGAGCAGCGGATCAACCTGACGCTCGCCGAAAGTCAAAAAGCGGCGGTCCGGCTGGCGCTTGCTTCCAAGGTTCTGTTGATTACCGGCGGACCGGGGGTCGGCAAGACCACGATCGTCCAAGCCATCCTGCGCATCCTGTCGGCCAAGCATGTAAGGCTCCTGCTGTGTGCCCCCACCGGCCGCGCGGCCAAGCGGATGAACGAAGCCACCGGCCTTGAGGCCAAAACGATTCACCGCTTGCTCGAAATTGATCCGGCGAAAGGTGGTTTTCGGCGGAATAACGAGAATCCGCTCGACTGCGATCTGCTTGTTATCGACGAAACATCGATGGTGGACGTGCTGCTGATGCATGCGCTGCTCAAGGCGGTGCCGGATAAAGCCGCCCTGCTGCTGATCGGGGATGTCGACCAACTGCCTTCGGTTGGCCCGGGCCAGGTCTTGGTCGATACAATCGCATCCGGCGCCATACCGGTGGTTCGGCTCATCGAGGTGTTCCGCCAGGCGGCCAAAAGTCGGATTATCGTCAGCGCGCACCGTATCAACGAGGGCGGCATTCCCGATCTGCGCAAACCTGACGGTGACAGCGATTTTTATTTCGTGGAGGCGGACGATCCGGAAACTGCAGTGCAGCGCATTGTCGAATTGGTCAGGACGCGGATTCCCAAACGTTTTGGCCTCAATCCCGTCCGCGACATTCAGGTGCTCTGCCCCATGAACCGAGGTGGTGTTGGCGCGCGATCGCTCAACGTCGAACTGCAGGCAGCTTTGAACCCTGCCGGCGCGTGTAAGGTCGAGAGATTCGGCTGGACCTTCTCACCTGGCGACAAGGTCATGCAGATCGAGAATGACTACGATAAGGAGGTCTACAACGGCGATATCGGCTACGTGAAGGCTGTCGAGCCCGATGACGGTGAGCTTACCGCAACCTTTGACGAGCGGCTTGTCACTTATGGCTTCGGCGAACTCGACACCCTGGTGCCGGCTTACGCCGCAACCATCCACAAGAGCCAAGGCTCGGAATACCCGGCCGTGGTAATTCCGGTCATGACGCAGCACTACACCATGCTGCAGCGTAATCTGCTCTACACCGGGGTCACGCGGGGCAAGAAATTGGTCGTGCTGGTCGGACAGAAGAAAGCGATTGCCATTGCGGTCCGCAATGTCTCTGGCCGGCGCCGGTGGTCGAAACTAGCTGAATGGCTACAATGCTAGCCAACAGACCCATCAGAGCCAACCGTTCACAAAATTATATCGTAGTTTCAATAATATAGACGGCCAACCGCTTGCGGACTACCCCGATAAGCCGACTATTTCAGAACCCGGCCGGATTTCGCAGTAGGGCCAGAACGCGACATCACCAGAACAGCGGACCTCGGCCACCAAGGACGAAGGAGCCAGCAGGGGGTAGTGTGGCCGGTATCGCGCCGAATGCTCGAGTGCTCCGCCGTGACATCACGATGTAAGCGGAGCCCGTGTCAGGTTCATGGAATAGAACAGAA
The DNA here is from genome assembly GCF_059512385.1 of Bradyrhizobium sp. Crot121. NCBI lineage: Bacteria > Pseudomonadati > Pseudomonadota > Alphaproteobacteria > Hyphomicrobiales > Nitrobacteraceae > Bradyrhizobium > Bradyrhizobium sp. Crot121. The sequence goes on from NZ_JCAMOR010000014.1 coordinate 105,458, forward strand.
GCTCCGCTTCAAGCGCGTGGCGAAGATGTGCCGACTGACGAAATCCGTGCTTCTCGTCCTGGAATATAAGCAGACAGGTCGGGATATTTCGGCGTTGAAGCGCCGAATACATCCTTTGAGCCTGATTGATCGGCACGACTGGATCGTCCTTACCGTGGAGGAATATCACTGGAGCAGACAGCCTATCGGTGAAATTGATCGGCGAACGGTCGTAGTAAAGTGCGCTGTTCGGCCTAAACGGCTCAATAAGCCAGTCGGTGTAATGCAGCTCGAATTTATGAGTCTCAGTTGCGAGCGCGACCAGATCACTGATTCCGTAGTAGCTCGCACCGACGGCAAATTCGGTATGAAAAGTGAGCCCGCACAACGTCGTATAGCCGCCTGCGCTGCCGCCCGTGATCGCCAACCTTCCGCCGTCGACATCGCCCCGAGCGGCAAGGAATTTCGCGCCCGAAATGCAATCCACGACGTCAATAACACCCCACTGACCGTAAAGCCTTTCCCGGTATTTCCTTCCATACCCGGTGCTTCCGCGATAATTAACGTCAAGAACACCGAATCCCCGACTAGTCCAGAATTGTACCGAAAGATTGAGCGCCGAATCGGTCGCGGTGGTCGGCCCGCCATGGCTCTTCACGAGCAAGGGAGGTCTTTCCGAAGCTGGCGCCTGCCAGTCCGGATTGTACGGACGATAATAGAAGGCGTGGGCGATGTCGCCGTTGCTAGTCGGAAATTCGATCGGTTGCGGCGTCGAAAAGTAGTTTTGAAATTTTTGCAAGCTGCCTGATGGAACCAAAAGCTTGATCGGCGAAACCGCTCCCGTGTTCACATCGACGGTCGCGATTGCCGGCGGCGAGGTCATTGTGGCACAACGCAGCACTACGGTTGTTGCCGACGCATGCACACCCGACAAGGAGGAAAATTCCATCGGATAGTCGTGACCGATCAGTGTGGGTATTTCTAACCGGCCCAGGCGCCATGTACCGTTTTGGGCAAACGAGTAGATCAGAAGGTCTGGTGACGCAAACGCGTAGGTCGAGAGACCGAGTTGCCACTGAGGGACACCGAATTCCGCGTCTCGAGCTAGGACCCGCTCCACGCCGGAGGCGTTCCAACGGTATAGGTTCCAGAAATCCGTGCGGTCGGAAATGAAGTAGAGCCTCCCGTCCGGCGACCATTGGGGTTGAAATATCGACTCGGAACCGCCTTGGACGATCAGTTTGTCGGTCAGCGCGCCCGCCTGATCGAGAGCTGCCACATTCAGATAGGTGGAAGTCCACGGCATATTTGGATGTTGCCAGCTCAACCACGCAAGCCTTGAGCCATCCACGTCGAGCGTCGGCGACGAGTAGAAGTCACATCCGCTGTCGAGCGTTGCTTCGCGGCCCGTCGCGATGTCGATGGCGACCAGCGTATGGATCGCTTTGATGACGTCGCCGTTCGGACGCTCCTCTCTTATCGCGATCAGTCGATTTCGTGCGGCGTCGACGCAAATATCTGCAAACAAGCTTTTCGCACTAGACGTGATTTTCGTCGGCGCGCCGCCCGCGAGCTGCTGGTAGATTTGATTGTCGCCGAAATTGACGAAATACACGACGCTGTTGCTGACGGCATAGGCGCCCCCACCGTAACTATAGACCTGCGATCTCACGCTGAAGGGGGACGGCGTAATGTCTCTGATCGTGCCGTCGGCGGCTCTGGCCACCACGACGTTGCGACCTTTCTCGAGGGGTCTCCCCTCGATCCAGTAGATATTGTCGCCGTCAATCCGCGGCTGCGAGAGTGACCCGGTTTCGGCCACGGCCGCGTCGGCCGTGATGGGGGAGATCCATGATCCGAAACTCCCGGTCTGCTGACCCACCATGAATCTTTCTCCGTCGCAGTCAAGAACACCCGAATACTCGCGCGCCTAGGCCGCAAGACGCGCTGAATGACGACCGATTACATGGGCCGTGATCGGCGCCGTTCGACCTTTCAAGTCGAGTTGGCGCGCCTGCAGCACTGCGGGATTGCAGCCTGTAGCGGCCAACGCGGCTGATTAGCGCCTCTGCTGGCGCCGCCATGCTGGAGAGGCGAGAAGCCACAGTGACGTTGCCCCGAGCGGCCGCACGTCATGCTATCCGCCCTCAGCGCCAGCCACAAACCTGCAATATCAAACGCTCTCGCGCCTTTGCTCTCGCCACGGACGCCGAGTCGCCCGCCCCCGGACCAATTTTCGAAGTATGGAATGAGTGCATGCGTGAACACGCCGTCCTAACGCGCCGACCAACGCTGCCATAGGGTATTCGCTTTTGGCGGCAAAAGCACCGGCCGCGCTGATTCTAACTTAGCTACTGTCAATTTCGGCTGCCAAGACGAAGCGGAAGTTACGCAAGTGGCAGATGTCGCTTATGGGGCAAAAGCTGCGGTCTTGCGCGAGCGAGGTCCGGTCTTCTTCGGAAAGCCGACCTAAGAGCGTCCATCCGCCCATTTCGGTTGAGGGCCCAATTTCGGACTCATGCACTGCAGCAAAGCACCCACTCCATCACCTCGTCGACATGGGCGGGAGATGTTGCGCATTGGCTATTGCTATCTACTAAACTCAAGTCAGCCGTAGCCGAGTCTGTCTCTGCCCCTTCTTCGATCTCGGGGCACGTTATCGACGGGGATACGATCGGCCTGGATGATGGTCGGCCGAACATTCGCCTAGTGGGATTCAACGCCCCCGAACCAGGAAATCGGGCGCAGTACGAAGCAGAGCGCCAAAAGGGCGAAGCCGCCAACGCTCCTCGCAGACCTGTTCATGATCAGGATCGCCATAGCTGCTGAGAGTTGCTGGACTAAGCCTAACCCTGCGCAGGTTGAGCTCCGCACGTCCGGTGTTGGCGGTGAATCGGACAAAGGTCATGGTTATCAAGAACTTCCGAGTCTGACCCTCAACGGAGTGCGCCAGGAAAGCTGGCAAAGAATAGGAGGTGAAAGTCCCCCATGGGGTAAGGACTAGCCATCCGCCCCGACCCCGAGTGATGCGCGGCGTCCCGCGAGGGACCGTCGTGAAGCGTTCACAGGGGAGGGCCAAGTATTGAGCTGCGAAACGGGTCTAATTCCGGGGTGCCGATCTCATTCCGTTGAAGAGAAGGCAACATCGTCTCATGGCGAATGGCTTGCATGGGAAGAACCTCGCGCAGTCGGAGACCTTGTGCACGTGGAGAAGTTCTTTGCACGGAACCTGGGAAGTCTCATCCGTGTCCGGACAGGCAAGCCGGGCCGGTTCATGAAGGCAACAGCCGAACGATGAACATGCACGCGGATGAGAATTCGGACGGGGTCTTAGTACCCGAGAAGCGGCCGAACAAAGAGGGCGTGCCCTCGGCGGAGGCTGTGGAGGGAAGGACCCCGCCCAAGGGAAACGGCGGCGGGACGGCCGCGGCCCGGACACTGCGCCGGGACACCGCGTCGAACGGACTCACCGCCGTGCGCCGAGCGGCGCGACAGAGCAAGAGTGTACGGTTCACTGCGCTGCTGCATCACATCACCATCGATCTCCTGAAGCGGAGCTACCTGTCTCTTGAACGGGACTCCGCGCCGGGCATCGACGGCGTGACGTGGCAGACCTACGGAGAGAACCTCGAAGAGAAGCTAGAGGACCTGCACGACAAGGTGCACCGGGGCAGTTACCGAGCGCGTCCGGCCAGACGTACCTACATTCCGAAGGCTGATGGCTCGAAACGGCCGCTGAGCATTCTTTGCCTGGAGGACAAAATCGTCCAACAGGCGGTCGCGACGGTTCTCGCAGCAATCTACGAAGAAGACTTCCTCGGGTTCTCCTACGGGTTCCGGCCGGGGCGCGGTCAGCACGATGCGCTGGACGCCCTCCACGCCGGCACTCTCAGGAAGCAAGTGAACTGGGTGCTTGACGCGGATATCCGGGGCTTCTTCGATGCCATGGCCCATTCATGGATTATCCGTTTCCTCGAGCACCGTATCGCGGACAAACGCATCCTGCGCCTCATTGCAAAATGGCTCAAGGTCGGCACTGTCGAAGATGGACGCAGAACACAGGGCGTATGTGGCGCTCCGCAAGGCGCGGTGATCTCACCAATTCTGGCGAACGTCTACCTGCACTATGTGTTCGATCTATGGGTCCATCGCTGGCGCCTCACCAAGGCGTCGGGCGACATGATCGTCATCCGCTATGCGGACGACACCATCGTCGGCTTTGAGCATGAGCACGAGGCACGGGCGTTCCTTGACGATCTCAAGGAGCGAATGCGCAAGTTCGAACTGGCGTTGCACCCGGATAAAACCCGGCTGATCCGCTTTGGCCGCCGCGCGGCCAAGCAACGTGAAGAGCTTGGAGAGGGGAAACCTGAAACCTTCGACTTCCTCGGCTTCACGCACTTCTGCACGCGATCACGCAAATGGGGCTCGTTCGTCATCGGGCGCAAGACGATCAAGAAACGGATGCGAGCCAAGCTGCTGGCGATCAAGATCGAGTTGCGCAGGATAATGCACGACCCCATCGCGAAAACCGGCGCTTGGGTGAAACAGATGCTGAAAGGGCATCTGAACTACTTCGCAGTCTCGGGTAACCACCCGAGCCTGTGGTGGTTCTTCAACAAGGTGAAGCGGCTCTGGCTCGCATCGCTCAAGCGACGCAGTCAAACGGCACGCCTCAACTGGGAGAGGTTCATCCAGCTCGTCGCCCGCTTCTTTCCGCCAATCAGAACTATACACCCGCTGCCTTGTCACCGCTTCGACGCCAGAACCCGAGGGAGGAGCCCGGTGCGTTAGCAGCGCACGCCGGGATCTGTGCGGGGGGGGGGGGGCGAGGAGAAATCCTCGTCCCTACCGCGACCGCTCTATTGGCATCTGTTGACTGCAGGGGCTCGGTGCCCGAGTGCGAGCCGGGGCGCTGTCGACATTTGGACGGAGGTTTGAACTTAGCAGGATTTGCTATGTTCACTTTGGAACAATAGGAACAAGCGGTCTGCCCCTCGGGTTGGGCCAAGTTGGGGACGAACTCGACGCGGCCGGGTAGGCAATTCAACTATGGCTGAAATCAACTCCCACCGACTTTTGGCGACTGACACCGTAGCGGTGTGGGACGTTTTGTGCTCAGGCGCGTGCAAGCACAAAAGCGCCGAGGAATGCGTCAGCACAACACATCTCGTGTTTCCTTACCGCGGCGTCTACGTGCATCATACAGGTCAGGTCGAGACAGTCGTGGAAGCGAATCAGGTGGTGTTCTTTAATGAAAGTGAACCCTATCGAATTAGCCATCCTCTTGAAGGCGGCGATGCAAGTCTATCGATCGGAATCGATGAGGCGACGCTGTTGGAGCTGGCGCCTGCCGACTTTCTCCATACCAAAGATCGAATCCTTTTCAACCGGCCTCGCATGCGTATCGATGCGCGCGCGCAGTTGCTCGCAGCACTTGGGCGTCATCGTCTTGCCCGCGGAATGACTGAGACTCTTGAAGCTGAGGATTTGATCCTTTCGCTGGTAAGCCGCGCCCTCGGGAAGCGCACATCGTACGCCGCATCCGGCAGCATAGGGCGGCAAAAACTGGTGGACCGCGCCAAACTTGTGCTTTCTTCAGATCTTGGACGCCGATGGACTTTGGCTGAGATTGGCAGCGCCGTCGGCGTCTCGCCGGTCTATCTCACTCAGGTGTTCCGGCAAGTCGAGGGTCTGCCGCTTTATCGTTATCAACTCCAATTGCGGCTCGCCCGGGCGCTTGACCTACTTGATGCTTGTTCAGATTTGACGGGCTTGGCGCTCGACCTCGGTTTTTCAAGCTACAGCCATTTCAGTACCGCATTTAAGCAGGCTTACGGCCTTACACCCTTGGCGTTTCAACACTCCTCTCGACTTTCCTGAAGTTGGCCGCCGCCGAACGTAAGATCGCTAAAGATTATGGTAGAGCCGGTGATATGAGCGGGATATCCAGCGGAACGATCATCCCAAAACGAGAGCCGTTTCGATGACCGATATCATCCTGCATCACTACGAGACCTCTTCCTATTCGGAGAAAGTTCGGCTCGGTCTTGGTCTGAAGGGCTTGGCCTGGGGATCGGTGGAAATCCCCGTCATCATGCCAAAACCCGACCTGACGGCGCTGACCGGAGGCTACCGCAAGACGCCCGTGTTGCAGATCGGCGCAGACATCTATTGCGATAGCCAGTTGATCATGCGCGAACTCGAGCGCCAACATCCTACCCCGAGCTTTTATCCCGCCGGCCACGGCGCGGCCGATGCGCTTGCCTGGTGGGTCGAGAAGACAACGTTCAGCCCGGCTGCGAGCATCGCGTTCGCGAAGAGACCCGACGCGTTGCCCAAGGGGTTTCTCGAAGACCGGGCCAAATTCTCCGGCCGAAATATCGATCCCGCCGCGATGAAGGCGGCGGTACCGAACTCGCTCGATCAGTTGCGTGCGCATTTCGATTGGCTGAATCAGATGCTGACTGACGGGCGCTCATTCCTGCAGGGCTCTGCCCCTAGCCTTGCCGATCTCGCCGCCTACCATCCGGTTTGGTTCTTGCAGCAAAAATTCGGACCACTGGCGGCGCCGCTCGACGGCTTTCCGAGCCTGCTGAGTTGGACCGAGCGCATTGCCGCAATCGGCCACGGCAGGCGGAGCCCAATGACCTCGAAAAAAGCGCTCGATGCGGCGAGGGACGCTACGTCGAACGCCAGCGTAATCCCCGATCCACGAGATCCGATCGGCCGGAAACCTGGTCAGACAGTGACCGTCACGCCGGATGACACCGGACGCGACCCGGTCGTCGGCGAGTTGGTCGCCTCGGGCGTCCATGAGATCGTCATCCGACGCAGCGATCCCGCGGTCGGAGAGGTCTGTGTGCATTTCCCACGCGCCGGTTTTATCGTGATGTCGGCCTGACTTGCCGATTGAGCAGCCGACGCAATTCGAACTCGCTGTCAATCTCAAGACGGCGAAAGCACACTCGGTCTCGCACTTTCTCGAGCGTGATCGCCCGCGCTGACGAGGTGATCGAATAACCGACTGACTTCCGGTTATGGCCCAATGTATGGTCCGGCCGTGCGTTGCAATGTATGGTCCGGCCGTGCGTTGCAAGAGGTTTCGTCAACCTGGCAGATGTGGTCTTGCATCAATGTATCCGGCCTCTGCTTGGAGCGCGTTGTGCTCCGGGCCATCATGGATATCAGCGCGCATGCGATCTTATCATGCGACAGGCCTCGACCGGGCCATTTGGGCCACCAGTGTTCGCATGCGCCGGGAAGACCGATCCTCCATCGTCGTCTCATCCTCTCGCAGACCTCGGCGGGCAGACTAAACTACATCATCGATAGCTCCTCATTTGTGCTGTTCCTTTGTTCGTGCCTGGCGGCCGTTCCTTCGTCCCGGCCTGCGCGCGTGGAGACGCGCCGCGCGGAATGTCTTGTCAAGGCTGGCCGTCGCGCAGGCCTCGCCTCTTGCGTCGTGATGCCAGGCCACGCCTTGACGGGACCGAGCACGGCGCGAGGGTTACGCTGGACGGGACGCCATCGCATCGGTCTTGTCGCACGTGAAGGCGCGCCCCTTGTGGAGAACCACCCAAGCGATGCGGGCGAGCTTGTTGGCCAGCGCAATGGCAAGCACGTTGTGGTGCAGTCGCTTCTTCGCCGCCTCGATCCAAGATTTGAGCCCATAGCGCTCCCAATGTTTTGGTCCGAGCTTGACCAGCACGACCCAGGCTGCCTGAACGAACAGAGTGCGCAGATAGCGATTGCCTCGCCTTGATATGCTGCCGAGGATAGTCCGGTCTCCCGTCGAGATTTGTTTCGGTACCAGCCCGAGCCAGGCGCCGAAGTCACGGCCTTTGGAGAACACCTCTCCGGTGCCGATCGCCGCCACCATCGCGCTCGAGATGATCGGACCGATGCCGGGCACCGTCATCAGCCGCTCGCAGTGCTGATCCTGATGGGCGAGCGTTTCAATCTCGCCGGAGAGGCCTTCGATGCGTGCATCCAGGTGGCGCCAGTCTGCTGACAGATCTTCGAGGATGCGCACAATGCGAGGCGAGAGCACATCGGTGCGCGTTGCGAGGATCCCCGGCAACTCGGACCGCAGGAAACGCAACCCTTGCCGCACCGCAACGCCTCGCTCCAGCAGGAAGGCGCGGATCTGATTGATGATGCCGGTACGCTGACTGACCAAGCGCTCGCGGACGCGGTGCAGGGCCTGCAGGTCAAGTTGGTCCGCGGTCTTGGTCGCAACGAACTTCATGGTCGGGCGTTGCACCGCCTCGGCAATCGCCTCCGCATCGCGGAAGTCGTTCTTCTGTCCCTTCGAATACGGCCGCACGTATTTGGCTGGCATCAGCCGAGCATTGTGGCCGAGTAGCTGCAGCTTGCGGCTGAGATGATGTGCGCCGACGCAAGCCTCCATGCCGACCAGGCACGGTGGCAGGTTGGCAAGTCGCGCCTCGACCTGGCCACGCGACCATTTCTGCCGCAGCACGATCGCACCACGGTGATCGTGTCCCACGACGTGGAATGAGTTCTTGCCGATATCGATGCCAACCACGGCGATTGCGCTGCTAGATTTCTGAGACATGGCGTGCTCCTTGTCTTCGCTGCCCCCGAGCCAGCTTCTGTCACTGGCGGGGCTGGAGCACGGCCGGACCATCCCATTCCCCAGTCAAGTACACAGCGCATGGTTTCCCGTCCCCACGAAGACTCATCGTGAAGTTCTTGCGCTGATGGATCGTGCAGAGGAGAAGGCGGGACCCAAAGACGTCGGTGAACAGGCTCTGATGCGCGGGTTGGATACCGCATTTCCGTTTTTTCGTCTGGGGCTGTCCCTGGTCTAGCGTCGGGCGTCGATCGGATGATCGGCCACATAATGGGTTTCAGGATTTCCCCTGCCGTGGTCCCACCTTCACCTCTGCACGATTGATGTCTGCGACTACCCCTGATCCTGATTGCAACAAAGGGGGTTGTGGGCCGGTCGAGCGCACCTCACGACTCGAGCCAGCCCCCAACGACGTTACGCCTGTCGAGGTGCCACGAGCTCGCGATTGATTGCCCAAATGAAGGCGGATAGCTCTCGGGCAATCGCCGTGACGATTACGGTTCGCCGCTTGCCCTTCCGTTCGAGTGAGCGGAAGCGTCCGCACAATCTGGTTTGCGCTTTCCACGCAATCTCTCGCGCGCGTCTCGGTGCGGCCTCCACCTTTGGCTGCTTGTCTCGGCTCACGCGCGGCGAATATCGATAGCTCCAGGCCGCCTCCACAAGAATACGTCGCGCCCGCCCATTACCGGCTTTGGTGATGCCGCCTCGCTTGACCTTGTCGCCAGTCGAGTTTTCCGTGGGCACCAGACCCAGATACCCCATCAGCTCGCGCGGATTTTGAAAGCGGGAGAGATCACCGATCTCGGCCAGCACCCCCACAGCCGCAATGAGATCAATTCCCCGCATCGCCTGCAGGGCCGCGACAACCTCGGCAAGCGACCACTCGGGTACTACCTCGCGGATGGCATCTTCCAAACGCTCCATCCGCTCACTTTCCTGGCGTATCCCCTCAAGTAACTCTTCGAATGCGATGCGCTGCTCGCGATGCTCGAGCTTCTGCGACATCAGCCATCTCATGTGGGTTGGTCCCCACGTTGTCTTGCCCGGATAGATGCGTCCCAGTCGCAGCATCAATGACGAGATCTGTTGACGCTTGCCCTGGAGGTCCTTCTTCACTGCCTGACGGGCGCGCGAGAGATCGCGCATAGCCTCATGGCGCTCGTCCGGCACCCACACCGCGGTGAGCTCGCCCGCGCGCAACAGCTTGGCGAGGCTTACCGCATCGCGCCGGTTCGTCTTCACTCGATCGCCGGCCTTCTTCGGAACGAGCGAGGGGGGCCACCACCAGGCAGTTATGGCCGAGGCTCTTGAGCAGTCTGTAGAGGCCATATCCTGTCGGCCCTGCTTCGTAGCAAAACGTCAGATGACAGCATTTCGCTGCAAGCTTTGCCACCAGCTTTCGGATCGCTGCCGCCGTGGCAGAAAACTCCCCGAGATATCGTACCTCGCCGCCACGGCCGCCATCGGCAATGGCTATTGCATTGCGCGATTTTGACGTATCGATTCCGACAAAGACCTCGGTATGATGACCCACGACTCGCCCTCCTTGTTTGAGGCTCTGCCCGGTCCATCCAGGCAACCCTCGTCGCAACATCGAGGGTGAGTCGCCTCATTTTGTGGAGGGGACATACAGTCTATGCGAAGTCCAGCGTGGCTTTCAAACTGTCAGCTTCCGGAGGTTAAGCGGAAACGGTAGGCCGACCGCCGGAACGGCCACTTTTGACCCAAAGACGGAATATGCGCTGGTTGGTCCGAAGCCGGGAGGCCGTTACGCGCACCTGGCGGGCGTGTGCAATTAATCATCTGGCGCGGACCCGTGCGCCCGCGCGGGCGCACGGTCACGAACGCCACGCGCCGTGGTCCTCGGCCCTATGGGAACGTTATGCCGAAAGCAGTCGGATCGGGCTTCTCGCCTTTCCGGGGTACCAACAAACGCTCCAGCCCACCCGGCACGTAGGTGGCCAGCAGGATCGCTTGGTCGCCGACCACTTCGATCGTATGCGGCACACCACGGGGAAGAGCCGCGTAGGAACCTGCCCCCACCTCAACGCGGGAATCGCCGACCCGCGCGATTAGCTGCCCCTCAACCACGTAGACTAGCTCGTCCTCGCGCGAGTGAGTGTGCATCGGAGGCTCCTCCCCAGCTCGCACCGTCCACAGGACAGCGCCATAATCGCCTCCGGACTGGCTGCTCTCCACTTTAATCTCGATGCTCGAGCCTCCGCTCGTGGTCACCTTCTCGCCACCGTGGGACGGCGTTAGAACCGGCTTCTGGACTGACATTTGTAGCCTCCTGACTGTGCGCCGGATGAGCCCGGTACCGCGTAAGCATGAAAGTCCGCGCGGCGAATGGGAAATGACGTCACGCGATGAAGTCAATAACCGCGCGTTATGATGGCCGTTCGCCTTCCGCATCGGACTCGCGTGCACTCGAGGCCGACTGCTTTTGGCCCTCAGCCAAACTGCGCTCGCGCTTTCGTCAGTTCGGCTGGCTGAGGAAGACCGGACATTGCTGGGGCTGACTTTGACCGCCACTCGTGACCCAAGAGCGACGTGCGCATGGCCGAGGAACGCTAAAATCTCTCAAATACATGCTGGCTAGCGGCGGCTCGAGGGAGCCGCACGCTGCCAAGCTTTGGCGTCACTACCAGCCGTAGTCACCACCAGCCGTAAGAGAAGCCGGTTTGAGGTTCGGCACGTCAGTGCACCGGGGCAGACCGATGTTGATCTCGACTCGCTACTCGTCAACCCACGGCGCTGTTGCAAATGCGCCCACCCGCGGGTAGGTCGGATAGCTCCAATATGAATTATAAATCGGATAGCCCCAATACGAACTATAGGCGGGATAGCCCCAGTACGAATTATAGGTCGGATAGCCCCGGTACGAATTATAGGTGGGATAACCCCGCCGCACCCGATAGCGCACGTCCGTCGTCACGGCTGGTACCGCCGCCTTGATCGACGTGCCATTGATCGGCGCAGCAGACGATTGGGTCGCGGCGGCCACTGCGAGAGGAACAGCAATTGCGAGTGCAGTCGCGAGGCTGCGGACTTGAATCTTCATGGTAGCTCCTGTTCGTGTTAAAAATGACTATCCACCACCCGACGAGAATGGCCTTGCACCGCCGGCGAGGGAAATCACCTCTCACCATAGAGTCGATAGACGATCGTTATTGCCACGAGCCGCGTGATGCCGTAGCGAGCTATGCCACCAGCCGTATCTGCAGAAACTTCTAAACTCGTTGTTCGCCCTTGGACCAATCGAGGTTGCGCGTGCCAATGCGCCGCCGTCCTTGACCATGATGCAGCTGCTACGGCGGATTTGTCGTGCGCCACGTCGCCGACCGGATGCCGGACCGAGGTAAGAGAGGGAAAGACATCGCCATTTTGCAGATAGGGCAGGATGGCTACAGAAAAATTTCGGAAATCCGGAATTGCGTTGCGTGGGTAACGACCAAACTGTTCTTGCACACTCAGGTCTGGTGGTGGCTCGAAGCCAAGTCCTCCGACCCGCTACTCGATACGAGCTGACCCGGACGCGTTACGTCGCCTCTTGGCCCCAAACCGAAGTCTCGCGAACGGGGTCGAATGTCCGCTACCGAGGGTAGACCGGATATGACGTGCGCTAGGCTTGACCGGCGTTTCTGACCCAACTGTATGGACCGGCCGTGCGTTGCAAGCTAAATCTGCAGAGTGGCGGTGACTGGTCTTGCGCTTCTGTATCCGGCCCTCGCGTGGAGCAGATCGCTTTTGGCCATCATGGATATCCGCGCGCGTCCGATCTCATTCTCGGATAGGCCCTCGAAGGCCAGTTGGGTCACCAGATCACGAACGCGACGGCGAGACCGTTCCTCCATCTTCCTCAAATTTAACTCGCAGACCTCGGCGGGTACGACCAAGCGGCTCAGGGATTAACTGAAGCCATCCCTTCGGAGCCACCGTCGCTCGCTCGCCTTAATCGGCGAGCGACGGGGGCGGAGAAGGGTGGCGGTCATCCCTTTGGTGAACCAGAGCAAGCTTATACCGCTCATATCATACCGCTGCCGTGCTGAGACGCGTCTCGTATACACGGTGTTCTACAAGCACGCTCCATGCGATGCGGGCCAGCTTGTTAGCTAGAGCTGTAGCCAGCACGTTATGGTGCAACCGTTGAGCCGCGGCGGCAAGCCAAGGTCCAAAGCTGTGCTGCATCCAATTCCTTGGCCGAAGTAGAACGACGCGGGCCGCCTGCAGGAAGAGCATGCGAAGGTAGCGATTGCCGCGTTTGGTGATGCGTCCGAGAATCGTTCGATCACCTGTGGAGATCTGCTTGGGGACCAAACCCAGCCAAGCAGCAAAATCCCGGCCGCGTGTGAAGGCTGCTCCATCAGCGATCGCAGCGACGATGGCGCTCGAGATGATCGGGCCTATGCCCGGTATTGTCATCAAGTGCCGACAGGGTTCCGTGTTCTTGGAGAGCACATCGATCTCGTCAGTCACAGCCTCGATGCGATCGTCGAGGCGGCGCCAGTCTTGAGCCAGATCCTCTAGGATGCGAACCATCCGCGGTGACAGGACATCTGTGCGTTGGGCAAGGATGTCCGGCAATGCGTGGCGCAACCAGTGGAGCCGTTGCCTCACCGTGATGCCGTGCTCCACGAGAAAGCAGCGGATCTGATTGATGATCGCGGTTCGTTGTCCCACTAGGCGATAGCGCACGCGATGCAACGCCTGCAGATCGAGCTGCTCATCGGTTTTCGGCGGTACGCACCGCGTCGTGGGGCGTTGTACGGCTTCAGCGACCGCATGCGCATCTCGAAAATCATTCTTGTGGGTCTGCCGGAAAGGCTTGGCGTAGACCGGGGGCACTTGCCTCACGTCATGGTCGAGGGCGAGCAGCTCGCGGGTCACATAGTGCGTTCCCATGCCCGCCTCTATCCCGATCAAGCATGGCGGCATATTCGCCAGCCGCGACACAATTCTGGCGCGCACTACCTTCTCGCGCAGAACGATTTCTCCTCGGGCATCGAGGCCAACTAGGTGCAGTATGTTCTTGCCCGGATCGATACCAATGGTAACGACTGCGGTGTCAAACTTGCGCGGCATGGCGTGGCTCCTTCTCCTGACTGCCCCACAAGCATGCTCGCTGGTTGGGCGGGAGCACGGCCGGTCCATCCCATTCTCGGACATCCGAGTCGCTGGTTTTGACCGGATTGTTTGTGCGACATCCTGGCCAACATGAACGTCTTTTGAAAGGGCGTGGGATTCTGTAGGCTTCTTTAGAGCTGCTTTTCGAGACGTGCCGACGTCTCCGTTCGAGTCGAATGGCAGCGGGAATGCCGTCGGCGGGCATCGCGCTCTCAATCATCCGACGTCCTTTTATGCCGGTCTCTCACCGAGCACTCGCCGTGCGCGCGGGCGCGCGAAATGCTTAATCTGACTGCAACGAGGGAGTGTCGCTCATGGTTAGAAAAACACATCCCGAACGAAGCGATCCGGCGGCGGGCAATGGAATTTTAAGCCGCCGTATCTTTCTTGAAGGCGCGCTCGTTGTCGGTGCAACCGGCGCGGGGCTGTCCTACGGATCGGCAGAACCGCTTACGATGCAGCCGTGGATGAAGGTTCCGGGTCCGGGTTTTGCGGGCTATGGCCAGCCCTCACCCTTCGAGAGCAAGGTCGTCAAGGCCTTTCTGCCGCCCTCCGTCAGGCCGGGCGTCGGCGCGTCACGCACGCCGCTGCATCTGCTCGAGGGAATGATCACGCCATCCGGACTGCACTTCGAGCGCAGCCATTCCGGCATCCCGGACATCGATCCCGATCACCATCGGCTGGTGATCCACGGGCTGGTGAAGCGGCCGCTCGTGTTTACGGTCGAAGCCCTGTCGCGCTACCCGATGCAATCGCGCATCGCCTTCATCGAGTGTGGCGGCAACAGCCAGGCGCTCAACGCACCGCAGGCGCAGCCGCTCAATGTGACGGCTATCCACGGCCTGGTGGGCTGCTCGGAATGGACCGGGGTACCGCTCTCCGCACTGCTCGACGAAGCCGGCGTCGAACCCGCGGCGCGCTGGCTGATAGCCGAAGGTGCCGATGCCGCAGCCATGAGCCGCAGCATCCCCATCGCCAAGGCGATGGATGATGCGCTCGTCTGTCTCTATCAGAACGGCGAGCGAGTGCGGCCGTCGAACGGCTATCCAGTGCGGCTGCGGCTGCCTGGCTTCGAGGGCAACATGAATGTGAAGTGGCTGCGCCGGCTCAAGGCGACTGCAGGCCCAGCTATGAGCAAAGACGAAACCTCGAAATACACGATCCTGCTCAAGGATGAGAAGGCCTGGCAGCTCGTGTTCCCGATGGAGGTGAAGTCCTTCATCGCACGTCCGTCACCGGGACTCGCGCTGCGGGGGCCGGGTTCTACGAAATTTCCGGCCTGGCCTGGTCGGGCAACGGCAGCATCCGGCAGGTCGAGGTGTCGGCCGACGGCGGACAAAGTTGGGCGCCGGCGGCTTTGCAGGAGCCGATCCTCCCAAAGGCGCCCGTGCGCTTCCGCGCAGCGTGGCAATGGAACGGCGCTCCCGCCGTGCTGCAGAGCCGCGCCACTGATGATAGGGGCATGGTGCAGCCGACGCGCGCGCAGTTCGCGGCCGAGCGCGGCCTGCGTGGGGTCTACCACTACAACGCCATCGGAAGTTGGCGCATCGACGAACAGAGGGAGGTCAGCAATGTCTACGCCTAAACGCATCGTTGGTTGCCTGTCCATGCTGACGGTCGCGTCGGCGGCTCTGGCCCAAGCCCCGCAGTTTGGGCAGCCGATCGCGCCGGCCGATATCGCCCCGTGGGACATCAGCATCGGACCCGATGGCGTAGGCCTGCCGCCCGGGCGTGGCACCGCAACTGAGGGGGAGGCCATCTATGTCGCGAAGTGTCAGGCCTGCCACGGTGAGAAGGGAATCGGGCCCAGCGGCTCGCTGGCGCGCTCGTCGGCGGCGTGGGCACGTTGGCACCAGACAAGACGCCGATAAAGACCCTAGGAAGTTTCTGGCCTTATGCAACAACCCTGTTCGACTATGTCCGTCGTGCAATGCCATTCCAAGAGTCAAAATCGCTCACCGCGGACGAAGTTTACGCAGTATCGGCCTATATCCTCAGTCTCAACGGGATCATTGGGCCGAACGATGTGATCGATGCGCACTCACTGCCCAAGGTGCGAATGCCGAACCGAGACGGGTTCGTCCCGTTCCCGCGCAATCCGAAGTAGCTTCGGAGCCGGACCTTGGTCGGATTATGGCCCTTCGGCGACATGCCGACGGACTCTGACCATGTCCGTTCATCGGGCTGGACCGGAAGCGACCGGCGGATGGCCAAAATGGTCCTTCGGGTATTATGTTAGTCCGTCGGTTGCACTAAGAAGCTGCCAGCCTCCTTTGAAGCGTCGAGCCGCATTCAATCTCATTGATGCCCCGGGGTGGGAAAAATGCATCACGTTCAGGAACGGCTCCTCGAGAGCAAAATGACCGAGGTCGAGCAGGCCCGCTCTTGGAGCCCCCGTGTCATCTCCAAATTCGAAGCCCTGATTCGCAGTGGCGACGATCTGTCCCTTTATCGTGTCAATCCGCTTGCTTTTGCGCGCGACCGCTCCATCAGCGACGCGGAGCGCATCGATCTGTTTCTTCACGCTACGCGGAGCGGTCTGTTTGACATGAGCTGGGATGTCGTGTGTCCCCAGTCCGGTATGGTACTCGACAGTTTCGGCGCGTTGCGAACACTGAAAACCCATTATGTCTGCGGCCTATGCGATGTCACCGGCGATACCGACCTCGACGACTTCATCGAGGTTACTTTCACCGTTTCGCCCCAGCTTCGGCAGCTTCCCTTCCATGATCTCGGCTCGCTTTCAGTCGAGGATTTTCACTGGAAGGTCCGCTTTCTGAGCGACGGGCGATTGCCGGGTCAGCAGGTCTGCTTTCTTGACGTGCTGCACGGTCTGGTTCGTGGCCTTTCGTTCCTGCCGCCGAACTCCACCACGTCGCTGCAGGCCGAGCTCGGTCCTGGCGCGCTCGCGGGCGTCAATGTGCAGACGCAGGCCAGCTTCGCGGTACATGTTGTCGGGGAGCCCGCAACGACGCCGACGCGCTTGCTCATAAGATACGACGGAAAGCTCTTTTCGCCTTCGCTATCCGCGGTGCCACCCGGCGCGGTTGTCCTTGAGGTGGAGAATTCCTCCGAAACGCGCGGCTCATTGCTTCTGATCAACTGGCCGCCCGAAATCCTGGCGCAGACGGTCAAGCCGACGCTCGACTTCGATCCCTATCTGTCGGGCGGGATGCTGCTCGCGCGACAGACGTTCCGACGGCTGTTCCGGTCGGAGCGCGTTGATGAGAAGGAAGGTCTTGGCATCAGGCAGGTGACGTTGCTGTTCACGGATCTCAAGGGGTCCACCGCCATGTACGAGCGGCTTGGCGATCTCAATGCCTATGCGCTGGTCCGCGAGCATTTTGCCTTGCTGGGCGCAACTGTGCAGAAGCATTCGGGCGCGATCGTCAAGACGATCGGCGACGCCGTGATGGCCGTCTTCTCCCGACCGGTCGATGCAGTCGCGGCCGCGCTGCACATTTTGGGGGACATCGAGCGTTACAACGCCGAGCATGGTGATCCCAGCATCATTCTCAAAATCGGAGCTCATTGCGGCCCATCAATCGCAGTCACGTTGAACGAAAATCTCGATTATTTTGGACAGACCGTGAATGTCGCGGCGCGCGTACAGGCGCTGGCCGACGCCGGAGAAATCTGCCTTTCGGAAGCGCTCTATTCGGCACCTGGCGTAAGCCAGCTTCTCGCCGGGCACAATGTCGTCGCGTTCGACGCACCGCTCCGGGGTGTCGAGGGACACGCGTGCGTCTATCGCGTGATGGGTGTGTAGACCGTGGTCGCCGGCCGCCGGATCAATGTCAGGCGTTGGCCCCGAACCGAAGACTCGCTAACCCGGTTGCACGTCTGTTGTCGGGAGAAGACCGGACGTTTAATTTGATGGTTGTCCAAGTCGCTTTTTGCATCATCGCCTCTGATTAGATACCCCGGAGCTCCCCCCGGGGCGCATTCTGGCGCATTCTCCGTGGCCCCACTGTCAGTTTGCTGAGAAGAACTTGACCCTGCATAGGTTGAGCTCTTGGTCCAGCCATTGCAAATTGAGGCAGGCGAGAGCACTCCGATCGTGGACAATCGGATTCCAGGTGAGCTGCATTTGTTTGTCGGCCATAGCTCCCCCCTGATATTTGTCAGGCTCTAGCAGAGCCGTTTGGGTAGCTCCGGTATCACATACTGGCCTAAACTCCTTACCAGTGCGCGATTCCGCTTACGTCGTGATGGTACGGAATCGAAGGATGATCACAGCCAGGATAACGATCGTGAGGCTTCCCAGCACGGGATTACCGTACGAGCTGACCAGCACCTGAGCGCCACCTAGGATCAAAGCGGCGAGTGCTAGGTTGCCGAGTGACACCCCGGCGACTAGTACTAACATGAATGCATTGATGAGCCAGGGCACACCAAGGTTCGGATGCACGCTCACAAGTGGCGTGATCAGAGCGCCGGCCAGACTTGCCAAGCCAGCACCGAGGCAGAACGTAACAAAGCGGACGAGCCGGGTGTTAATGCCGAGCGCCTGTGCCAATTCCTCGTTCATGATGACCGCTTGGGCCACAATGCCGATCTCGGTTCGGCGCATGACCAGCCACACGAGAACGCCCAGCACGACTGCAATGAGGAGGAGGATGAGACGATACAGTGAATATGTGACTCCGCCAACGCTCACGGCCTGTGTGATGGCACTGTCAGCGAACTGAATCTCGCGTCCAAAATAGAGCGTGATGCTCTGGACCATGATGATGTTGAGACCCCAAGTCGCGAGGATCGTGTCGAGCGGCCGGACGTAAAGGCCACGAAGCACTCGCCATTCGGCTACGGCTCCGACGGCAATGCCGCCCGCCATAGCGATCACCAACGCACTCCACGGACTCCAGCCAAGCCAAGTGGCAACGACTGCTGCGTAGCTGCCAAGCGCGAGAAAAGCGCCGTGTGCGAGGTTGATGATCCTCAGGACGCCGTAGACGATGAGGAGGCCGAGCGCCACGATGTACAAGACCCCCGCCGTCGTGACGATGTCGAGGAGTTCGATCGTGTACATGGCGATCCGCCTCCTGCTCTCTTCCCCCGCAGTATCAGCGGGTCCTTACTTCAGCTTCGGGCACTGGTCACCCGGATCGATGAGCCCAAAGTTCTTCAGCACCTTCGTCTTGCCATCGGATTGGACTTGAGCCAAGTAGATCGGGAGCGGCGCGTGGTGCTGTTTGTTCATCTGAACGGACCCGCGCGGTCCCTTGAAGACGACCGTGGGCAAAACCTTAATGACAGCATCCGCGTTCGTGGTGCCAGCCTTTGCGACGGCCATCGCATACGCATGCAGCCCGTCGTACTCTTGCTCGGAAAGTGCGTTTGGCGTCTTCAGCTCCGCTCCGAATTTCTTCTTCATCGCCTCGAGGAAGCGTTTGTTCTCGGGATTGTCGATGCCCGTAAAATAGTCGCCCGTGTAGTACACGCCCTCGGCCGCGTTACCGCCTGCCTCAGCAGTCAGCTCATCGATGGAGAGGCTCCCGATCGGCATCGTGAGCCCGGCCGCTTTCAGCTGCTTGAGGAAGTCAATGTTAGGGCCGCCGCCAGACGTGGAGTAGATGATACCGTCGGGATTGGCTGCTCGGATCTTGCTAATGATTGCCGTCCAGTCCGACTGCTGGAGTGGTTGATATTCTTCGCCGAGAATCGTCCCCCCCATGTCTTTGATCGTTTTCTTTGCGGCTTCGATCATCCCGCGCCCGAACGCATAGTCACTCCCCACCGCGAACCACCGTTTGACCTTCTCGTCGGTCATGAACTTGATGAGTGGGGGCACGACCTGCTCAGGGACCCAGGCATTGACGAACAGGTATTCCCCGCACGCCCGACCCTCGTAAAATGAGGTGTAGATGAACGGAACCTTCGCCCGCTCGGCGATGGGCGCGCCAGCATTGCGAGCCGCACTCGTTTCCATCGTGATGATGACGTCCGCCTTATTCTGGCGGATGCCCGTGTTGAATGCCTTGACTGCGCCGGCCGGCCCGCTCTCGTCATCAAGAGGAACAACCTTTACCGGCTGGCCGAGAATGCCACCCTTCGCGTTCAGCTCATCGGCCGCGAGTTCGGCTGACTGCACGACTGCCGGCGCGACAACGCTGTTCACGCCGCTGAGGCCGACAGGTATGGCAATCACGACCGGCTTCTTCTCCTGCGATCGCACTGGTGCGATCACCAGAATCGATGTCACCAACATCAAGAGCAGTAGTTGGATCCAATAAATCCTCCGCATTGGATTTTCTCCCTTCTCCCAGTTCAAAAAGATTTAGCGTTACGGGAGCAAGTCTCTCGTTCAGCTAAATCGCAAGGTGACGCTCTATGGTTTTCCGCGCCCCGGGGTCGCTCGAATTTCCGGTCTCTACGATGGTTCCAACCTTCAGGACCGCGTATCGGTCGGCCAGCGCCAAAGCAAACCCGACATTTTGCTCTACGAGTACGATGGTCGTCCCATAAGTGCGGCGCTCCTCGACCAGGATCTCCTGAAGACGTGTGGCTACTGCGGGTTGAAGGCCTTCGGTGATCTCGTCGATCAGGACCAGACGCGGCCGCGTCAGCAGCGCTCGTGCCATCAGGAGCATCTTCTGCTCGCCACCGGAAAGCGTGCCCGCTCTCTGTTGGCGTCTCGCAGTTAAGAACGGGAACCATGCCGCCACCGCAATTAATCGCTCATCGAACCTCGACGGCTCTCGCAATGCCAATCTGAGGTTCTCCTCCACCGAGAGATCCTGAAAGATCGATTTTTCCTGGGGGATGTAACTGACTCCGAGCCTCGTGATCTGGTAGGCCGGCCAGCCGGTTACATTTTCACCAAGCAATTCGACTTGGCCGCGCCGAGGTGGTAACAGCCCCATAATGGTCTTCAGTAAAGTCGTTTTGCCCATGCCGTTTTTGCCGAGAACTCCGAAGATTTCCCCAGGTCCGATCTGGAGGGTCACTCCGTGGAGCACTGGAGAGCTGCCGTAACCACCCTCCAAGCTCCCGACGGCGAGGCCGCGTGTGGCGACCGGCGCGATCATAGGTTTCTTCCGACGTAAATCGACCGGATGAGGTCCGAGTCGGCAATCTCCGATAGTGGCCCGTCGAGCAGAACTTTTCCCATGTGAAGGACGACCAATCGCGTGCTGATTTCGCGCACAAAATCGAGGTCGTGCTCGATGAGCAAAATACACAGCCGGTGGCTCCGGGCCAGCTCTGTCAGCACGCTCCCGATCGCCGCTCGCTCGTCGCGTGTGAGCCCCGCGGTCGGCTCATCGAGAAGCAGCACGGTCGGCTCTTGGGCGAGTACCATAGCGAGCTCTAGCGCCTGCTTTGTGCCATGAGACAGATGACCCGCCCGCTCGTTGAGCATAGCCGTCAGTCCCGAGACTCCCACCGCGTCAAGCGCGGGCTCAGGTAACTCGACCGTGCGTGACCGTCGCCAAGGGGATGCAGGATTTCGATATGACCGCGCGACGCGAAGGCAGTCCAGGACCGTCAGCGCATCGAATACGTTGGGAGTTTGGAACTTCCGACTGACGCCAAAGGCCACGCAGCGTTGCGGCGGGAGCCGGTCGATGCGGTGACCATTTATCAGCACCTCACCTGTCGAACGCTCACGGCCATCAGCGATGCAGCGGAGGAGAGTCGTCTTTCCGGCCCCATTCGGCCCGATAATCCCCACAACCTCGCCGCGGTATGCCTTGAGGGAGACGTCATGGAGCGCCACGAGGCTTCCATACTGCATGCCAACGTCGTGTAGCTCCAGCACTGGCGCTTCGTCCGGTCCACCAATCACGCTGAGCCGCTGACTTAGAGCGTCGGCGGTGCTCGAAAGGGCGACGGTAGCACCTGCTGCCCATGCTCCCGGCTGCGTGCCCGCAGCCGCCACATTCCATCCTCGATTGAGCAGTTGCCTGATGGCGCGGATTAACACAGACAGGCCCTGGCCGATTGCCGGGGCCAGTCCCTGAGGGAGATACACGACGACCAGTACGAAGGCGAAGCCCACAAAGAGCAACCAGATGAATGGCAGGTTGCCCCCGAGCAGCGCCGAGACGTAGTTGACTCCCACCGTACCGAGGATAGGGCCAATAAGTGTCCCGCGCCCACCCAAGGCGGTCCAAACGACGAGTTCGGTTCCGAAGACGAAATCCCCATACGAGTGAGCCGCGACGCTGCTGAACAGCACATAGAAGGCGCCGGCTAAGGCGGCGATGGCGCCGCATGCGGCCATGAGACGGATCTTCAGACGCGAGGTGTTTAGGCCAAGGTAGCGGCAGCGCTCCTCGTTCTCGCGAATGGCGACCAGCACTCGACCGGCGTCACTCGAAACAAAAACGTAAGCGCCAATGGCGACAAGAAGAAGGAGCCCGCCCGCGATGTAGTACCACTCGGTGATGGAGAGGAACGGCACTGGAATCGGCAGCCCGCTGCTTGATCCGGTGTAGGCTCCCCCACTGAGGATGATCTGCGTGAAGACGACAGGAAGTGCGAGCGTCACGATCGCAGCGTAGATGGGAGACGCACGGTCCCAAAAGGAAAGCCAACCCACGGCAGCTCCGACCACGGCGGCGCCAACCATGGCAGCGAAAATCACTCCTGCGGTGGCGAGCGCCCCGTCGACGTAATACGCCAAGGCAATGGCGGCCGTGTAGACCCCGATGCCGAAGAAGGCCGACTGACCAAATGTCAGGACGCCAGTGTAGCCCCACAGGAGATCGACAGTGACGGCGGCGATCGCGAAGAAAAATGCCTGCGACAGGATCTGTTGGGCGTATTCCCCAAGCACCATCGGGCTCGCCAGGAGCAAGGCAAGGAGCAGGACAGAGATGCCGAAAATCGTCAGCCACCTACGGGCCAGGCTCAAGAAAGAAGTGATCTCCTCTGCGAGCGTCCTGCTCGCCGTCATCAGCACGTGGGTCTTCTGATGATGAGCCATACCGCTACTCTGGGCGCGATCCCGGTACGCAACGCTTCCTGCCCCCATCGTTCGGACCGCCACTGTGAGCAAGCTGCGATCCCGAATGAGATCGGAGAATTGGCAAAAGGGGCTTGCTTTCCTTTGCGCGCAGTCGGCTGAAAAGCGGTCCGTACCGGCTCAGTACCAGCCCCGCTTGATCTCCGATCCGAGCATCTCGTCATAGACGTCGGTGCGGCGATCCCGCAGAACTTGATTGAATTCGTTCCAGTTTCGCTTGCGTCGGGCGTCCGCCAGATCGACGCGTCCGAAGATGATTTCTTCGCGGTCGCGGCTCGCGGGGCCCGCCACGAACCAGCCGGTACAGCTCACGATGACGCTCTGGCCTTCAAAAAGCTGTCCGCGTTCCGTGCCGACGCGGTCGGCGCACGCAATGAACATGGAGTTCGTGTGGGCCGCCGCCTGGTGCAGGATGTTGGCCATCGCAGGTCGGCCAGGTTCTTGGCCGGGGATTGGCACCCAGTTGGTCGGGACGCAGACAATGTCCGCACCCTGGAGCGCCTGCAACCGAAAGGTCTCGGGAAACCAGCCATCGTAACAAATAGCGGCGGCGATGCGGCCGATCGGCGTCTTGAACACTGGAAAGCTGAGATCACCTGGTTCGAAGAACAGATTCTCGGCGGCCCACAGATGCACCTTGCGGAAGGTGCCGATGTAGCCCGACGGCCCCAGCACGACCGCAGAATTGTAAAGCGCGGCCCCAGCCCGTTCGGCGATACCGGCGACGATATAGATGTCGTGGCGGCGGGCTGCGTCGATCCAGGCAGCAGTGGTTTCGCCGGTGGGCACTTCCTCGGCGAGCGCGAAAGCTTCGTCCCGATCACGAAAAACGT
Source organism: Bradyrhizobium sp. Crot121 (assembly GCF_059512385.1). Taxonomy (NCBI): domain Bacteria; kingdom Pseudomonadati; phylum Pseudomonadota; class Alphaproteobacteria; order Hyphomicrobiales; family Nitrobacteraceae; genus Bradyrhizobium; species Bradyrhizobium sp. Crot121. The sequence goes on from NZ_JCAMOR010000014.1 coordinate 128,967, forward strand.
AACCGGAGTTGGCGAGCTCCGGGAGGACGATTAGGCGGGCGCCGTTGAGTGCCGCCTGTCCGATCCATTCCAAGCTTTTGGCGACGTTGGCCTGCTTGGCGCCCACAATCGGCTCCATTTGAATGCAGGCAATCGTAATCTCGCTTTGCGCGCCCGAAGTGTCGCTCATAGGCCATTTCCCAGAAAAAACCGGGGCTGCCATTCAAGCAAACAATTGGTAACCCACGCAGCTTATCTGCCGCGGCGGTCACCATCGATAGCAACTTAATTCAATTGAGTTCCAATAGAGGAGTCAAGCCCGCCAATGCGGGCAAACCGCCACAAGCTTTGTAGTTAACCTGCCGTTTTGACGCGGCGCCGGACGCATCTCCTGACCTCCGGATGGGCGTCCCAAGTCCGAACGCGCCCGCGGATGACAGTAAGCACTAAGAGTGCCCCCGACCGTGGCCGATTTGATCGGGCGGTGCCGCTGCTAGGGTTTGCCGGCCTCGCGTGCCGCGCGGCAATCAGGATGAAATGGCTTCCTATCCGGATTGTCGCGCTACTCGCCGGCGTCGAGGATCTGGGGGCGGTGGACCGGCCCAGATTTGATGCCTAGTTAGTTTTAGGGCGTGTGCCCATTAAGCCCGCAGCCATAGCCTGATCGAATGGCTGCTCAAAGAGCAGCCAAAAGCTTCTGAACCCGACGGCGCCGACCTGACAATACAGATATCCCCTAGGTCTGCATCGCCTGCAGCAAAGTTCGGCAGCCCAGAATCGCTAAGACAGTTTCATATTGTAGGTATCAATCGGCTTGCAGGCCGAAACACACACCTTGCGCCGAACACGACGCGCAAAAATCTGGCTGCGCCAACCCTTGAGGCCAGCGCGGCGCTCCCCGACAGTTCGCCTTCGCCTACTACGTGGTTCAAAGCTGCTTTGCCTGTCGTGTTCGGCGCGATTACCTATGAGAGCCCAAGCCTGTGAAGGTCAGGCTGTGCGCGAAAGGCGGACCAGTTCTGAGCGCTCACTATATAAAAACGATATACTAGGCCGGCCGTCTTTGAGCCTGGGTAAGTTCGGCTAGGCCCATTATGCATTCGGAAGTCGCGACTTCACCACGGCGATGAGGCGCTCTCGTTCGGGATTCCTGATGAGATACCCGCCACGATTGACCGACGGTGCGAATAGCGTTCCCTTGTACTTCCTACCTACGTCGAGCCCCCAATACGCCGCTGACCTCATGCAGACGACCACTCGTCTGCCGGCCTCCGCGTCCGGGAACAAGACCTCCTGTGCCCAGGCTAATGAGAGCCGACTAAAAGGCAGAGCCAGCAATGAGGAATAGCTCTTCACGTCTTTCGAGTGGTACGCACCTATATTAAGAACGGCGAAGTTTTGTTTGACGACTTCGTAATCGCAGAAGAGCTTCGTACGACTTGCCAGCCACGTGTAGCCTGCCCCGTGATCACGGGATGGCTCGTCGCCTCGCCAGCTTCTAAAGCGATAATCCTTACCTTCTTTCGATCGAGCGTCGGCCAGATCGAATTGGCTGAAGCCAGGAGAAAGATATAACAAAACTATCGGCGCGGTCTTCAGCTTTCCCGTAAAACAGCCCGGAAGACATTCGAGCTGGAAACCATGGCGCTTGGCATCCATCCTATTGAAGGCTTCAACGTCGGCTGGGTGAATATGTGCGCCATGCTCGATGCGCGACCAAAACTCAAATATATCAGCCAACCTTCACCTCGCTTCGACACGACAAGCAGCCTGAGGACACTCACATCCGCAGCAAGGGGGTAAATGGTTAGGAAGAACCACGAACGAAGATGCCCCAATTCTCTCTGTATGGCTCGGCGTTTCTTCGAGAGAATTCATGCCAGACCGATCCACCGCTTCGTACCGGACTTGTCGTCCCGAACCGTTTGACGGCCGAACTAGGAACAACGTAGTAATCAGGTCTTGCGTCGGCTCGCAGATTTATAAACAGGTATACGTGCGTTCGCGATGCGATGCTGTCATAGTCTTTGCTAAGCAGCCAAAAAAGACGCTGGTTTGCTGTTTGTCTTAACCTGCACGGACCAAGTCCGCTTATACTCTTGATCAGCCGCCAGCAGATGTGCACCTCTGGCGTTACGAGACGTGATCGAAACAACAAGCCCCTTTTGCGTCAGCTCGGCCGCCGCTAAATATGTGCCGAGCATTCCAGTCATCTGACCTTTGGAGGCCATTCAAACGTTCCCTCTAGGGTTTTGCTGAAGGATACGCCAATAATGTTAAGCATCACTAACTTGGTCCGGATTGCTCCCCTCCGGCTCCCCTTCCGCATTCCGAGGGCCGATATTCCTCATATTCTGAACTGGTTTTCGTCTGGGCTTCTAACCTTCACAGGGTTGAGCTCGCATTGGGAAAGTCCCAACAATCGTTGCCTTCCATGTGCCTCAACGGGCACATTAACGCCTTGATGACATCGCACCGCCCGACGAGACGCACGAGAGTGAGCGCAGATTCGTACCCTGACCGGTCGTCCGCCCACCTCGCGCAAGATGCAGGCAACGACGTTCGGCAAGCTTCCCAACTCGGTACGCGGTCAGTGGACTATTCAACACGCTGATCCGCGCGCCAGGCCATTTCCCAGAAGTTGGCTTCGAGCCGGGTGGCTTCCTTGAAGATCCCGATCAGCTCTGCCTCTCGGGCCGGCGTGGCATAGAGATCGGCGAGACCTTCCAGGTGCGCCCGCGCTTTCGCCGCGACCTCCTGGTATGGTGCACCGGCATACTCGGCGATCCAAACGCGATAGGGGTTCGTTGTCCCCTGCGCATCGGGTCGCGAGGCGAGTCGCGTCGCGATCTCTGCGTAGCCGATCACGCAGGGGGCAAGCGCCACCTTGAGTGCCAGCAGATCACCGCGCATTCCCGCGTCGAGCACGTAGCGTGTATAGGCCAGCGTCTCGACCGCCGGAGGGGTTTGTTCAAGATCACGGGGCGACAGGCCCCAGCCGGCGCAGAGCTTCACATGCAGGTTCATCTCGATGTCGAGAATGGCCGAGAGGCCGGCAGCCGCTTCGCGCATGTCAGCGAGCTTGGACGACTTATAGACCGAGAGAGCGTAGGCGCGAGCAAACTCGATGAGGAATAGGTAGTCCTGAACGAGGTAGTGACGAAACGCCGCTTCGGCGAGCGAACCGTCTGCCAACCCGTTCGTGAAGGGATGGTCGGTGTAGGCCCGCCACTCGGCGGATGCCGCTGTCTTTAGTCGCTCGAAGAAACTCATGATCCTTCTCAGGGCTTGCTTCTCAATGAGTGTCTTTGGCTCGCTACCGTGTCGCAACCAGACCTCTCAGGTCAAGAACAACGGTCGCTCTTCCCTCAAGAGCAGACCTTCGTCAAGGCGTGCGGTTACGTCAGCTTCGTGCCAACGACAGACACGAATGATGTCCCGCTTTGCAAAGCGAACGTCAGTATTCCGGTCCGGCACTGATCCGCTTTGCCCCCAAACATAACAAGTTCAGCGGGTGACCGTCGGCCGCTTCACCGCTCCAGCGTACCGAGATAGGCGGCAAGTGCCAAAAGGTCTGCCTCGTTGAGCGCTTTGACCACGTCGATCATCGGCTTGCTCTCCGGCCCAGCGCGGAAGCCGTGCCGGTATTCGTAGAGCTGGCGGAAGATGTAGGTGGGCGAGCGCCCGGCGATGCCCGGCACGACCTCGGTGCCGGTCAGCTTCTCGCCATGGCAGGCGGCGCAGGCGATTTCCAGCTTCGCGGCCAGCCCGCGACCGGCAGCGACGCTACCGGGCGGCACATAGGCGGTAAAGCGGACGCGCGCGTCGCGGTTAACGAAGCGGCCGACGTCCGCCGGCGTCTCGATGATGCGCATGCCGATCGGCTCGCGTTCATCGTTTTTAGTGACGAAGAACCAGCCGGCGACCGTCGGTTTCGGCACGGTCTCAGTCTCCACAACGTCGACCAACTTCTTGGGCTTAATGGCAGCAAAATATTCAGCCGCCGCCTTGATCTCGTCGTCGTTCGCTGCCGTCGCGAGCGAGATCATCCAGGCTTGCGGAATGCGGTCGGGTAGTGCTGTCGAGCGTTTGCCGCTCCTGTAGTCCTGCATCTGCTGAATAAAATAGGCGACCGGCAGGCCGGCGATGTCAGCGTTCTCCGGGCCACCCGTGCCAGAGGCACGATGGCAGAAGCCGCAGGCGTAGACGTCAGGCTGGCGGCCGCTCGCCACGACTGCCGGCATCGCCGGATGGTCACCTGGGTGCCAATCCGGCGCCAGGAAGCGATTACGTGTTTGTGGGACCGTATAGCTCGCCGTGCTGTCGGGAACGTGGCGAGGTTGGCCGTCATCGGGCGGCGGCTTGAAGTCAGGCGGGTTGTAAGTGTAGGCCCAGAACGGCGGCTTGTCGGTGATCTGTGCGTGCGCGCCCGCCGTACATACGAAAATTATGGTGAGTGCACCTACCGCCTGAGCGGCCAGTCCCAATCGTGCCATGTTCGCCCCCGGCTTTTGGCCAGCGAGGACAAGTAAATTAGCCGCAAGTACGCGCTGGAGCAATTGGCTCTCTTGATTATTAAGGCCGGCCGTCCTGACGTACGAGTTGGGTTAAGAGCGTCGTCCTCTGCAATAGACGGCTGCCCGTCAACTTCCGCTATGCTTTTTTAGCGACCGAGATCGCGCGGCGGTGCAATATGTCGCGAAGAGCCAACAAGACTCATGCGCCGCAACAAATAAATGGAACCGGCGGCGGCCCGAGGCCAAATGCCCCGCTTTTTCGATCTTATGCCGTTCTGATAGCGACGTTGAATGTATTGCCGTTGACGGTGTGTAGCTGCAACGTCGATGGCGCTATGGAGGCTGCCGGGGTCCGCATTGCTCGTGACGGGCAGCGTAATCGTCGCCATCGCCGCGCCCGTAGCCCTCCGCATGATGGCGTAAGACGACGTTGGTACAATGTTGCCTCGCCATCGCGAACGCACGAACGGTGGCGCGGCTACAGCGGAGATCGAGGACAACATAAACCAAGCTCGAACGGCCTTCGTCACTGCCGGCATCTTGGTGCTGCGCGGCGGCGTGCCGATCCATGTCAATGGCGCAGTCGTGGGCGCAGTAGGCGTTGCCGGCTTGACCAAGGAGATCGACGCCGAGATCGCGAACACCGCGGCGACAGCGCTGAGCCCCTGACCGATGACGGCTCAGCGTAGGTTACGGAGTTACTGTTCGTGTGCGCCTGTCGGCGCGGAAGATGATGCGATCGCGAGTTCGGGGGTGTGGCCGCCGAACGAGGTGCGACGCTCCCATCAGTCACAACAGGCGGGTGCCCTATCCTAAACCTTGGTATGCTCTTCTCAACCAAATGTAACGAGGGGGATCAACCTCCGTGCAATGGTCAGGTCCATCTCTCAATGATTATGCTTGGGATGTAATTTGGGTAACCGAACGGCAGCACTCTCTGGAACTGCCATACGGAAAAAACCAAACAGGTGAGAAACGAGTTATGGGCTGGATGTTCGACAATGCCGGACGTCTGATTGCGCGGTTGCAGAAGCCGGTCAACCACTGTGAGCCGTTCACTCCGAACGATTCGACAGCCTTACGCGACACCCTTCGACCCGGTGATGTCTTGCTGGTCGAGGGCAAAGGTCGTATTTCCGGCAGCATCAAATATCTCACTCAATCGACTTGGTCGCACTCGGCGTTGTACGTCGGGCCGGTGGCCGGCGCCGCAACCGACGGCGAGCGCCATGTCCTGATCGAAGCCAATATCGGCGAAGGTGTCGTGTCGGCGCCGCTGTCGAAATATCTGCATTGTCAAACCCGTATCTGTCGGCCGGTGGGACTGAGCGGAGCGGACTGCGCAAAGGTCTGCCATTACGCTATCGAACGCATTGGTCTCAGCTACGATTTCAAAAACGTTGTCGACCTGATGCGCTATCTATTCCCATGGCCAGTGGCGCCGCGTTGGCGCCGCCAAACGATTGCGCTTGGGTCCGGCGATGCTAGCCGCATCATCTGTTCTTCGCTAATTGCGCAAGCATTCGACGCCGTGCGTTACCCGATCCTGCCCAAGATCACGCACCTCGAGAGCCAGACGGCGCGGCGCGAAATCGCCGAGACCCGCCACTCGTCACTTTACGCGCCGCGCGACTTCGATAATTCGCCCTACTTTATGGTGGTGAAGCCCACGCTCGCGCGAGGCTTCAACTATAAAGACATGCATTGGGTCGATCTTCCCCAAGTTCACACCGCAAAGGTCACGTTCGCTCCAGAGATCGAAGGCGCGATCGCGGAGGTGGCCTACGCCTGAATTTCCTGGATCAGGCACCGAGTTGCGCAACGCTCGCGCCGTTTCAGTCTTGGATCGAGCGAGGCCGCGATGGCGAACCCTCGTCGACCACAAATCTGGAGATTGAAATGTCGAAACCCCGCCTACTATTGATCCATTGCTCGAACGGCATCCGACAGGGAGCAAAGCACGGGCAGCGCGGCCGTAGCTTCCGACCGCTGGTCATTCATGGGGGCGCGCGAGCGACATTCGCGCCGAGAGAGAGCTCATGGGAAGCTGCGTTTGAACTGGTCAATCTTTGTCTTTTAGTTTCCCATAGCAATTACCTTGCCTTCTTGCAGGCGAGCATAACAGTTCTTGAGGCCTGCAATCGGACTGACCCTTATAGCCAATAGTGCATTCGATTCAAATGTTGCGCCATGTGCGTTATCGGAACACCACGCGCTCGCGCATATCGTTCGCATCGACCATGCTGCTCAATCCATCGGCTCCCTTAGGCTGCCCATGCGCAGAAGCCAAATCGCTACAGAGCCAGCAGCGCCGCCTGACCTGTACCTTCCCGCGATTGCGGCAGACCGGAGGTCAACACCGTCTCCGGGACGGTGCGGCCAGGGTCAATGTCCGGTTCGGGGTCAAACAGAGAAGAACTCACTGCGAGCAAATGTCTTCCCAGTTACCCCTGAAAGCGGACATTGCTCGACACGGTCGGCATGTCTCAAACGGGCCCAGGGTGTGTGAAAACGCTCTGTCTAAGGTGATTCGTGCGGTAAGATTCCCGCTGATTTCGCGGGGCATCAGATGAAGCGCTTTGTCGAAGGGTTGGATCGCGGGCAGAGCACACTGTTTCCAGCTTCGCTCGATGAGTATGTGACCGAGGACAACCCGGTGCGAGCGGTCGACGTGTTCGTCGACAGTCTCGATCTCGACAAGCTGGGGTTCGTGGGTGTCCAGCCACTGGAGACCGGCCGACCGAGCTATCACCCCGGTATCATGCTCAAGCTCTACATCTACGGCTATCTTAATCGGGTTCCGTCGAGCCGGCGCCTCAAGCGGGAATGTCAGCGCAACATCGAGCTGATCTGGCTGACGGGGCAGCTGGCGCCGGACTTCAAGACTATTGCGGATTTCCGCAAAGACAATGGCAAGGCCATTCGAGAGGTCTGTCGCGAGTTCGTCGCGCTGTGCCGCAAGCTTGATCTGTTCAGTGCGGCGAGCGTCGCCATTGACGGATCAAAGTTCAAGGCTGTCAATGCACGGGACAAAAACTTCACCGAGGCCAAGATGAGGAGACGTCTTGAGCGGATCGATGAGAGCATCGCTCGCTATCTCTCTCAGCTTGAAACCGCCGATCGACACGGCGATGCGGTGCCGGAGGCGAAGGTTGAACGGTTGAAGGGCAAGATTGAGAAGCTTAAGGAGGAGATCGTCCGACTCAACGCGATCAACGTGGCGATGATGAAGAGCGAGGACAAGCAGATCTCGCTCTCCGATCCCGATGCGCGCTCGATGGCGACAAGTGGCAAGGACACTGGCATCGTTGGCTACAACGTGCAGATTGCAGTGGATACGCAGCATCACCTCATCGTGGCTCACGAGGTGACCAACGTGGGCAGCGACCGCCACCAACTCGCCAGCATGGCCGACCAAGCTCGTGCCGAGATGGTTGTCGAGACGCTCAACGTCGTTGCCGATCGCGGCTACTACGATAGCCAGGAGATTCTTGCTTGTGAGGAAGCTGGCATCACGGTCACATTGCCGAAACCGCTGACCTCAGGTGCAAAAGCCGCAGGTCGTTTTGGCAAGCAGGACTTTATCTATGTTGCGGCCGAGGACATCTACCGCTGTCCTGCTGGTGAACGGCTGACGTATCGCTTCACCGTCGAGGAGCATGGCAAGATGCTTCACCGTTACTGCGCGACTGCTTGCCGCACCTGTGCGCTCAAAGCTCAGTGCACGACTGGCCCCGAACGGCGTATCCCGCGTTGGGAGCACGAGGCTGTGCTGGAGAAGGTTCAGCAGCGGCTCGACCAAGACCCCAACAGGATGACCTTACGCCGGCAGACGGCGGAGCATCCGTTCGGGACCATCAAGGCCTGGATGGGTGCGACGCACTTCCTGATGCGAAGACGACACAAGGTAGCAACCGAGATGGCGCTTAATGTGCTCGCCTACAACATGAAACGGGTCATAGCGATCCTGGGCTGCAGACCACTGCTGCAGGCGATTCAGACGTAAGCGACACTTGTAACGGCGCCGGAGGGTTCAGAACCTTCATTGCCACCCCGATCGAGGCCGCTAAACCGATGCCGGGCATTCTCGACCTCACGTACAAGGGGGTTCTCACACGGCCTGGGCCAACAGGAGACTCATGCACCGCAGCAAAATAACCCGGCATGCAGCGTCCGTCGCGGCACCGCGTGATTATGCCAGGTTGCTATCCGACCCCGGGGGGGACGATGCTGTCGGCTTCGGGCACAATGGAGAGCAGCATGAGCAAGGCAGGTCTCGACAATCGCCACCGCAACAAGGATGGCGAAATCAGCCACAAGCACGGAAACACCCTCATCCGCACGTTGCGCAAGATTTACGGACCAGGCTTCGCAGCCGGCTATCCTGAAACCGAGAAGTTGAGCGAAGTTCTGCTTCAGCTGAACGAAACGTCGCTGAGCCAGCTCCGCCGCGATCATGAGACCGGCCACTTGGAGCACAAAATCGCCAACGCGTCGAAGTAAGGCCGCGAATGGCGAAGACCCTACTTTCGATGCAAGCTTTGCGGTGGCGGGCATTGGAAGAAATTCGACAGCAACCCGGTTGTTCGAGTGTAGCGAACATCGCAATAAATCGAGTCGCCGATGACCGTGCAGAGAGTAACTGGTCGATGTGCGTGGCATCTGCTGGCGCTGCCGATCCAAATACGGCGGCTCGGGCAGGGATATGTGTCCAGCAGGCCCTCTGCCGCGGCGATCTCACACCTGACTGACCAGGCGGCTGCGACTGCCTCAGTTAGCCGCCGGTGAGTATAAGCAAGATACGATCCAATTTCAGCAACGCGAGACAGGGACGGATTTACCGCGCCGTGGCGGCCATCTCAAAGAGCTGAAGGACGGGCTCGGCGCCAAGTCGCAACTGTAACCGCCATGTTTTGTGGCTCAGTCGAACGCAAACCCGTTGCGCGCTAGTGCGCTTCATTATGCGGCGGGGCTTTTGGCTTCGCCGCCGGTGGGTGGGGGGCGGAATGCGGCGCGGCGGCAACTTGCCGTGGCGCTGGCGCAGCGGGTGGATGCTGGGGCGGCTTCGGGGCTGCGGCAACAGGGGCGGGTTTCGGCGGCGGCGCGGCGGCAACCGGCTTCGCTTGGACATTTGCCGGCTTCGCTGCCGCATTCAGAGGCTTCGCTTCCGGTCTGACCACCGCATTCGGCGGCTTGGGCGACGCTCCGTTCGTTGTCGCCGCATGCTCCGGGCCGGCGGCTCCCTTGTTTTCAAGCGGCTTGTTCGCAGCGGGAGGATTGGTCGCGAGAGGCTTATTCGCTGACGGGTTGGTGGCAAGCGGCTTGCTTTCGAGCGGCTTCTTGGCAACCGCATCGTTCGCCGGCGCTTTGGGAGCGGCCGCGGCGGACGGCTGTGGCAGCGGCGCGGGTCCCGGCTTGGCTTCCTTTGCCGCGACAATGCCCTTGCCGGTGAACTCGCCCGGCTTGGCGGTTGCAGCGATTGCCGGGCGGCCGTGGTTCTCGGAGGCAAGCAGCGCTCTGTTGGTGCTTGCCAGATGTTGCTGCTGAGTCTGCGCGGGCGCGGGAGCAACGTGGTGATCTTGCGCCGCAGCCTGCTCCTGCGCCGTCGGCTGAGCCGGGATTCCGCCACTGCCGCCGTTGAAACTGACTCGCGTGATGTTGTTGTTGACCACGGTCTGGTTGTAGACATTGGTGACCGTTACGCCGCCGAAATTATTGACCGTGCTGTTGTAGGCGAACACGCCTCTATCCCAATGGCCTCCCTCAAAGCCGACGCCGCCATAGCCGAAACCATAGTTGACGCCACCGTAGAAGCCGACACGCGGTCCCCAATAACCGGTGTTCCATGCATAAACGCCATCACGCCACGCCCAATATCCGGGTGTCCACAACAGACCCACGGCTGGCGGCTCCACCCAGGTGCCCGGAACCCAGTAATATCCGTCCGGGCCGTAAGCCCAGTAGCCTGGCGTCCAAATGTACCCAGGGGCGGGAATCGGCGGTTGCTCGTAGACCGGAAGCTCCGGCGGCGCGATCGTAATGCTGATGATTTGGGCTTGGGCGAAAGGCGGAATGACCAGCGCGGCAAGGAGACCGATGACGAATCGAAAGCGTCGCATGTTTGTTCCTTCCACAGGAAGAGTTCCCCGCGAGTCGAACAGTGCTGAGCGAATGACGCGACATTATGGCGCACGAGTTCATCGTGCGTTCATTGCGCGTAACTTGGGGATGACACCAAGTCGACAAACTTGACGACGTGATAACGAACAGCATTTCATACCTCTGCTTCACTAAAGATATAACGCGCTCGTTCGTGCCCGCGTCTTGCCGGGCCAACGTGTACGTAGACAAAATCCTCAAAGGCGCTCAGCCAGCAGTCTACCTGTGGAGCAACTTTCAAAGTTTGAGCCGCTTCTAAATCTAAAGACAGCCAAAATGCTCGACCTGATGATCCCGTCATCACCGCTTGCCCGCGCCGACGAGGTGATCGAGTAGCTATCCGCTGTATTTCTCTTCTGGGTCCTTCGCTTCGCCCTCTGCAACACTCGGCTATGCGTCAACTTCCGCTATGCCCCGTTCGCGACCGAGGTCTAGCGGCGGGGCAACCCCAGAGCCAGGTGCAGAAGTGGGCGCTACGTCGCGTTAAGCCTGTTAGACCGCCACGACATACATCTCGCGCGAGCCGGCGACGCCGCGCAGTTCGTGCGGGCCGATGCTCAGCACGGGTTGGTCGCAGCGATGGGCGATGCTCTCCGACAGCAGCAGCCCACGGCCTAGCGCCTTGCCCAACGCCTCCATACGGCTTAGCTCGTTGACTGCGGGACCGACGACGGTGAAGTCGAGGCGTCGCGCGGTACCAATGTTGCCGTACAGGACGTCGCCGAAATGGAGGGCGATGCTGAGGTCGAGAGTGGGCCCGCCCAACGCGGCGCGCCGGGCGTTGAGCGCTGCGTTTCTGCTGCGGGCATCGATCGCGGCCCGCACCGCCTTGATGCAGGCCCGCTCGGCGCCGCTGGGCGCCGCGGCGAACACAGCGAGGATACCGTCGCCGAGGAACTTCAAGACCTCGCCGTCGCGCTCGGCGACCGCATCGCCGATGCATTCGAGATGCTGATTGAGCCAGCCCACGACCTCCGTCCCCGGATAGCGGTCGACGAGGGCCGTAAAGCCTCGGAGATCGGCAAGCAACAAGGCGGCCGAAATAACTTGGCTGTCGCCGCGACGGATCCTGCCCTGCAGCACACGGGCCGCGCTCTGCGGACCGAGATAGGCGCCAAGCGTCTCGGTGGCGACGTGCAATAGGCCGATGCGATAGGCAACCAGACTGAGCGCCGGAAGGATGCGCGCGGTCTCCTCGATCTCGGCGTCGCCAAAGCCCCCCGGACGGTCTGTCGCGATGGCGAGCGCCGCGCCCTGGAGACCGGTACGGCCCTTGCTGAACCGCACGAGCTGCAGGGCATATTCGGTGATGCCGAGCGCGCGCAATTCTTGGAAGAGCGGGAATCTCTTGACCGCCTCCTGATCTTCGAGCTTCCAACGCTGGGCGCCGAGGTTTCGCTCGATAAGGTAGCCGATCGGACTGCGCCGGAACTGGGTGCCCCCCACAACCTCGGGCGCGAAAGTCGACCGCTCCACTCCTTTTTCGCGCGACCATTGGAAACTCAACACCCCCGCCTCGGGGTCGATGGTCGGCATGTTCAGCGACGTACGGCAAACCGGAATTCCCCGCGCCACAAGCCGCTCGCTGAACTTCTCGAGGATGGCGCCCAAATCGTCATTGTCGCGCCCTTCCTCGAGGATGCAGTTGATGAGGTCGAGCATCCCGGCACCTTCCGCTGCTGCAGGATAGGATAGCGATTGTCTCGCGGGAGGTCGAGCAAGTCCCATCAAACCGCAGCTGGCTGACCGGTCGCCGCTGGGTCCGCCTTCCGAAGCTCATCTCGGCCAAATCGAGTGTATCGACAAACACGTCGATCATTCGAACAGGGATGCTCTCGTCAGCCGAGGCGATTGTCCCACTTAATCGCGCGGGTGGGAACGGCCACGGGTTAGGGCGCGCCACTTCCGCAACGGGTCATCAGCGTCGGCTGCGCCGCCTGACCGGCATTTCCGCTCTACCGCCTGAAAGCCGACATTCGGATGATCGCCGGAGTTCGTCGGTGTGGGCCATAACCGGAAGCCGCTAAATCTGTTACCTCTTGGCGGTCAGAACGCCATCGTGCCAATGCGGGGAACGGCTAGTCCACCACCCGTCAGCACTGTTCGCCCGTCCTATCGATCGACGCGCCGGTCCAATTATAACAATTGTATGACACGCGGAATGCGCCAAAGGCTGGCGTGACCCTCATATTCGACATGGGTGGAACCGAAGATCGGTGCTAGGCCACGCTGGTGGAGAAGAGCACCTTTTGCAGCTTGCGTATTTTCGCGCTGCAACTGCATCGAGACTGCCGTTTGCACTGACTCTCTTCCCTTACTCGCCGCGCTCATGTCGCGGCGCAAGCCCCTAAAATTGATCCGTTCGTGTCGATGAGGACTCACGCTTGAGCCGACATCCGGTTGGAATATCCGAATTTGCGAGTGAGTTGGATCTCAGCGCGAGTAGCGACAGCAGATCTAAACATATGTTAAGGCCGCCGCTTCGCACCGCGCCGAATGAAGAAGGCGGAGGATGCCTCACCGCGGGTCATCTGCAGTGACGCGTCCGGGCGGAATGCCTAACTGTCTCCTGGCAACACTGCCGGTATCGGATCTCGATCTGTTGCGGCCCGCGCTGGAGACGGTCGCGCTCGATCAGGACGCGATCCTTGCGCGAGCGGGGGAGGAGATCGACTATGTCTTCTTCCCTCACAGCGGCGCCGTCTCGCTGATGATCGACATGGCGGACGGGCAGACGGTTGACACCGCCGTCGTCGGGCGCGAGGGGGCACTTGGCCTTCTTTCGGTGCTCGGGTCGTCACCTTCGGCCACGACCGCGGTCGTTCGTGCAGCGGGCACCGCCTCGCAAATCCCCGCGTCGCGATTTCGCGCCGCTTTCAACCGGAGCCCTACGATCCGGCACGCGGTCCAGATGCACGGCAGGGCGATGCTGATGCAGTTTCAACT
>NZ_JCAMOR010000015.1:0-142543 GCF_059512385.1 Bradyrhizobium sp. Crot121
TTCCGGCTTTCCCTGCGCGATGGTGTTACGGCTTACTTCGTACTCTCCCCGGTGACCGGGCTTTCTTGCCACCGTCGTCTAGTGCGAATGTGTTCGCACGAAACTTAGCGCCAGCGTCGGGGCGCCAGGACCACACGACTTCGCCGTCCGTGCTGTGTGTGCTCGTCAGTCACACCCATCACGTCCACCGCATCTCACCGCAACGTTCGTGACGATCGCGAGCCGCCCCTCTCTTGGGTGAGACGCGCGGAGTTAAATCACTGATTTGCCCGACGGCGGAAGCGGAATGTTTTTCTCGCGTGAGCTGGACAGACTTTGGCTGATTTGCCCGTCGGGTTGTTATGTCGCACCCAAGGTAGCCACATCGTCATTGCGAGCGAAGCGAAGCAATCCATAGCGCCGCTTGCGGAGACGCAAATTGCTTCGCTTACGCTCGCAATGACGGGGCTGTCATTCAGGGGCGATGCGTCGGCATAGAGCCCGGAATCCGTTTTCCCGCAATGCAAGTGGCTCGATGGATTCCGGGCTCGCGCTTCGCGCGCCCCGGAATGACGGAGAGTAAGGTGCTCGTGGCCTATCCTCGAGCTGCCGTTTACGCGGCTCATCGAGATGGAGAGCGCAGTTGCTCCGAACCGGTTGTGGGTGATAGAGAGCCGGCCTATGGAGCGGCGGGCTTTTCTTAAGACATTTGGAATCGGCGCGGTAGGTTTGGGCACAGCCTTTTGGGCTGGCAGCCGGAATACCATGCGCGGCGGCTGTTATCTTCAGCTCGGGACCAGCATCAGCGCGGGCACCGGCTCAACCCAGGCGGAGCCACACCAAGCATCATAGGCGAGCGGCTCGGAATGTTCGCCATCAATGGCGCCTTTCCGGGTTCGTGTGCCGGTCAACATAAATTGCCGCCACTCAACCCTGTTTCACTTTACGCGATCGCTGACGCGATTTCCTCGGGCGATTGGTCTGCACAACAACGAACCGGAGAACCGGTCCACGATTCGTCTGTCACTAACCTGCGGGCGACGAACTTTCCGAGCGTCTCCCACATTGCCCTGGAGTACGGCGCCAACGACTTCCGCTACGACCGCCCGATCGGATCGGACGATGATGTCGGCAGCGAGACCTTCAAAGGGGCGCTCAATCATTCGATCAGGCTCCTGCGGAAGTCTTGCCCGACGGCGCGGATCTTTCTCATCACGCCCTGGTGGTTGCCAACCCAAGACGATCGCGATAGCGATGTGCATCCGAACAAGCTCGGATATTTTCTTCGCGATTACATCGGCGCCATGCTGCGCGTGGCGGAAATAAACCGCGTCCCATGTCTTGATCTCTTCAATTTAGGAGGGTCAGCAAAACCAACTATCGGGCTCTCACCCACGACGGGGTGCACCCGAACAATTGGGGCGTTCTGCTCCGGGCCGTCCAGATATCCTCATTCATTTCGACCAGCGTCTAGCGGTGGCGCAAGCGGGCGCTGCTCGGCCCAGGTGAGCAGCCCATCGAGCGACGGACACAAGGATTGTCCCCAATCGGTCAGGCCGTATTCGACCTTCGGCGGCACCTGGTGATGGACGATGCGATGCACGATGCCGTCGTTCTCCATCTGGCGCAGTTGCTGAATCAGCATCTTCTGCGAGATCCCCGGGATCGCCCGCTCCAGGTCGGAGAAGCGCAGCAATTTGCCGCCAAACAGGTGGAAGAGGATCACGAGCTTCCACCGGCCATCCAGCATCCTGAACGCCTTCTCAACGCCCTCGGCGGCGCTCGCGGCTGTGTACTCAACCTTACCCAAAAGTCAGTACCTTACCTTTTCGTGCGTTCTTGCGGTTTGGCGAAGCTACAAACACCTTTCCGGCTACGCAATCGCGATCCGCGACCGCGTCGTTCCTGACGCGCAAAGGAAAGGAAATCCGATGTCTCTCGATCTGCCGGGCCCCGTTGCCGTCTACTTTGCCGCCGACAGCCGCGATGGCGATGCCATCGCGCAATGCTTCAGCGAACGCGGCGTCGTGAAGGACGAAGGGCGCAAGCACGAGGGGCGCGCGGCCATCGCGCAGTGGAAGGCCGATGCATCGACCAAATACAACTATACGAGCGAGCCGTTCGCTGTGGAGGAACGCGACGGGAAGATCGTCGTCACAGCGCATGTGGTCGGCGACTTTCCCGGTAGTCCGATCGATCTCAGATACTTCTTCGGGCTCGATGGTGACAAGATCGCCTCACTCGAGATCCTTCCCTGAGGTCGGAGCGAGCGACAGCAATTGCTGCTGTCTAGATTCGATCGCGCTCGCCGGCGAGGGCTGTTTCGTGGCCAGCCGCCGGCCCAGGGCAATGAACGGCTTCTCGATATAGCGCCAGGAGAGCCAGGCCATCGGCGTCGTCAGAGCGACCGCCGCGATCGTTGTCGCAGATATCGCGAGCAGGACCGGCAGCCCCCTCGCATCGAGCAGCCGGCCGGCGAGCCACATGCCGATCGGGTGAAGGAGATAAAAGCTGTAGGAGATACGGCCGTAGAAACGGACCGGACGGAGATCGAGAACGGCAAAGAGGGCGATCGAGCTTCGAAAGCCGACCAGCAGCACCAGCAGCGAGGAACTCAAGGTTTCCAGCGCAATGATCGGCGCGGTCTGTTTCTGTGATCCGCAGAAGCAGAGCAGGGCGATGGCCGCCATCGACAGGGTCCAGGCAGCGGCCGTGCGGAGCCGCTCGGCCGTCCGCTCGCCCCGCATCTGCAGAAGAACGCCGGCGACGAAGGCGTAGAGCGGCGCCAGGCTGGAAACGCCGCCAAGCAGATGCACATAGGTCCCCCAGAAGGAGAGCCCGAACAGGACGGCGATCGACACCATGAGCGGCTGCGGGCCGAAGCGCTGAAAAATCCAGACCGACAGCAGGATGACCGGCGTCGCGAAGCACTCGACGGTCATCGACCACATCACGCCGTTGATGTCATGGCGGACCATGATTGCGTTGAGCACGACGTTGAGCGGATCGAATTTCCCCTCGTAGCCGACATAGAAGCCGTATTGATGGTGCAGCAGCGTCAGCAGAGCGACCACCGCGATCGCCGCGGGAAACAGCCGGAACAGGCGATGTCGCAGAAACGTGACCGGGTTCGGATTGTTCTGCAGCGAGCGCGCCAGCACGAAACCGCTGAGCACGAAGAACATCACGACGGGCGCCATGCCCGTGACATAGGTGTCGGTGAACTGGCTCGTCATGTGATAGCCGACGACCGAGACCGCCGCGATGCCGCGCAGCGATTCAAGGCGAGGCAGGAAACCGAGCTTTCCTGCCTTGCTTGGGCTCACCTGTGCTTCGGGGACTGCCGCCATCATGGTCGCGTAACATTCCGCGCAGAGCTTGGCTACTGTGGCGCGCCGGGCACGCGTTCACCAACCTTCCGGACTAACCCTTGGCCGCTAACCTTTGGGCCCTGAGGCGCTGTCGATCCATTGTCGCGTCTCCTCGTCGGACCAGCCAGGAACGGCAAATCCCTTCGGCGGGACAATGGGCTGCTGCTCGAGACGGAAATGTCGCTCGGGATGTCTGACGCGACGCACCGGCGCCGCGTCAGCAGCGGCGCACAGCATGATCAGCACGCCCAAGCAAAGAGCAAATCGCATCGGATATCCTCCGCTTCGACCGGACGTTCGCGCAACGCGAACGCTGCCTGCCATGCAGAATCTGGTCGCAGTCGGCATTTCCAAAATGCGCACCTGTTTTCACGAAAGCGGCAACGATCCGCCTTCCGATGTGCTCACTGCGCGCAAGCCGGTGCAGCTATCCCGCCGGCCTGCCGGGCGCGAGCCTGGCGGCGAGATAGAGGCGGTTCATCAATCTGAGCTGCTCGGGCGCGCCGGGGGTTGTCGGCGCGTCCTTCATGGTCATCCCGACCATCGTCTTCATGTTGTTGAGCACGACCGCGGCGATGTCCTCGGCCTCGTGCTCGTCGAGGCCGGGCGCGCAACGCTTCAGCGCTGTCTTGATGCCGGCGAGCGTCTGGCTGCGGAAACGAAGACGGATCTCGGTCCAGTCGGTCCGGGAATCCAAAAACGCGGTGACTGCGCGGATCTGCGGATAGAGCTTGGCCAGGAGATCGATGAGGATGTCGGCCAGTTGCTCCGGATTGGCGTCGGCGGCGTGGGCGAGGATCGCGTCGTATTCCGCCCGCAGCACCTCGGCATAGTGCTGCATCAGGGCGTCGGCGACGGCGTCCTTGTTCGGAAAGAAGCGATAGAGCGAGCCGATCTTGGCGTCCGCCCGCGCGGCGATCTCCGCCATGGTCGCGGCCTCGAAACCCCGTTCCTGGATCACCTCGGCCGCCGCCTGCATGAGTTCGGCGACGCGCTGGCGGCCGACCTCGCGCTGCGGCTGGAGCGGTTTGCGGTCCCGACTTGACAAAGTTGAGTATATCCTCAAATAGAGTGGTTGCGTGCTTGAGCTTTCCCTCAAGTATTTAGCCGCTCCCGTCGCGCCCGGCAACGGGCGGGGACGCCCCCCACCTGGCGAAAGGACATCCCATGCTCATCCTGCCTGCCGCGACCACAGCATTGATCCTGATCGACCTTCAAAAAGGCATCGTCGGCCTGCCGACCGAGCCCCATTCCGGTCCAGCCGTCCTTGCCCAGGGACAGGAGCTCGCCCGGCGCTTCCGCGCGGCCAAGGCGCCCGTCGTGCTGGTCAACGTCGCCTTCTCGCCCGACTTCAGCGACGCGCTGAAGTCGCCGGTCGATCAACCGATGCAAGCGCCGCCCGGCGGCTTTCCCGAGGGTTGGTCGGACTTGGCGGATGGCCTCGCCGAACCGTCGGATATCAGGATCACCAAGCGGCAATGGGGCGCGTTCTATGGCACGGAGCTCGATCTGCAGCTCCGCCGGCGCGGCGTGACCACCGTGGTGATCGGCGGCATCGCCACCAATATCGGCGTCGAATCCACCGCGCGTGCCGCGCATGAGCATGGCTATGCGGTCGTGCTGGCGGAAGACGCGAGCGCCGATCGTTCGGCGGACATGCACGCCTTTGCCTTCGAGCACATTTTCCCGCGGCTTGGCCGCGTGGCTAAAGCGGCCGAGATCGAGCTGCAGCGGTGAGCGAGCAGCAAGCCTATCTCCCGCTCCGAGCGCTGCCGGTCGCCGTCCGCTGGGCGGTGCTCGTCGTGGTTTCGTTGCTGATCGCCGGCGTGCTGCAGTGGGTGAGGCTGCCTGCCGCCTTGCTGCTGGGGCCGCTGGCCGCGGCCGCGCTGGTGCAGATGGGCGGAGGGGCGGTGAGGGTGCCCCGCCTGCTGATCGCTGCAGCCCAGGCAATCATTGGCTGTCTCGTCGCGCAATCGATCACGCCGGCAATCATCAGCGGCTTCGTGCGCTACTGGCCGATCATCCTCGCCACCGTGGCGCTTTCGGTCGGCGCAAGCGCTCTGATCGGCTGGACCATGAGCCGCTTGCGCATCATCCCCGGCACCACGGCGGTCTGGGGCATGCTCCCGGGCGCTGCCACGGTGATGATGGTGATGGCCGAGGCTCACGGCGCCGATTTCCGGCTCGTGGCTTTCATGCAGTATCTACGCGTCGTGCTGGTGGCCGCGGCGGCTTCGGTGGTGGCGCTATGGTTTGCGCACGGCGGTGGCGGCCGTTTCAGTGCCGGGCTTTTTCAGCCTGTCGACCTGACGAACCTCGGAGCCACCGCGGCCATTGCGCTCGTCGGCGCTGGTCTTGCCGCGCGGATGCCGGCCGGCGTGCTGCTTGGGCCGCTCGTTCTCGGCGCGGTGCTCAACGTGCTTGGCTGGGTGAAGATCGAGCTGCCGCCGCTGGTGCTGATTGCAACCTACGCGCTGATCGGCTGGAACACGGGCTTGCGCTTCACGCGTGACGTGCTGGCGACCGCTGCCCGCGCGCTGCCGCAGAGCATCGGCGGAACCGCGATCCTGATGGGGTTTTGCGGCCTGTTGGCGTGGCTGTTGGTGGTGCTCCTGCACGTCGATCCGCTGACCGCCTATCTCGCCACCAGCCCCGGCGGCGTCGATGCCGCCGCGATCATCGCCGCCTCGACCAAGGTCGACACGTCCTTCGTCATGGCGCTGCAGACCGTGCGCGTGATCCTGCTGCTGTTCCTCGGTCCATCGGTCGCGCGCTGGGTAGCGGGAACGCTCGATCGCGCGTCAGCCGATCCTGGGCCGGATGGTCCGCCGGACCCTGGCAACCTTGATTGACTTGCGCGGCGTCGGCATCAGCCCGCGAATGAGATGGGTGGCCGCTGCTCCAGCGGTTTCCATGTAGCTTGGATCACGATGCAGCAGGACGACGGCAAACGCGCCGTCCAATAGCAGGATGACTTGCCGCGCAAGCTGCCGCGCTTGCCGCGAGGCGGCCGCATCTTCGAAGACGGAGCAGAGCCAGTCCTCGACGCGTTTCTTGTGCGCGCGGCCGATCACCATCGCTGGATGACCGGGCAGGTTGACCAGTTCGACTGAGGTACGCAGGAAACCGCAACCCTTCCACTTTGCGCCTCGTGCCGATCGCGCCAGATTGCGAAAGATCGCTTCCACCTTGGCGGCCACGTCACCGTCGGCCTCGGCGAACCAGCGCTTGAACAAAGCGAGATTTGGCTGGTCGCGGATCTCGAGATAGGCCGCGATCAGATCGTCCTTGCTGCGGAAATGATAGTAGAGCGTCCGCTTGGTAAGGCCGGCCTTTTCCGCCACCGCATCGACGCTGACGGCGCGGATGCCCTCGCCGTAGAACAATTTTCCGGCGGCTTGAAGGATGCGCTCACGCGTCGAACGGCCAGTCTCGCTCATGGCGCTTTATGTATACTGACCAGTGAATATACACAACGCAGTCCATCCCTTGCCGTCGCGCGCATGACCAAGGTGGCGCTGCGTATATCGATGGAGGATGGGACACCCGTCACGATTCCCTGCCGGGACGGCGTGACCATCGGCGGCCATTTGTGGCTCGCGCCAGCCGGCCGCTCCGCCGGCAGCATCATCGTCAATGCGGCAACGGGGGTGGCTGCGCGCTATTACCACCGCTATGCATGCTTCCTGGCGAACCACGGCTTCGATGTCCTCACCTATGACTATCGCGGCATCGGCGGTTCGCGGCCGTCTCGCCTCAGAGGCTGTGGCTATCGCTGGCGCGATTGGGGCGAACTCGATTTCGAGGCGGCGCTTTGCTTCATGCACGAACGTCGGCCGCAGGCTCGCCTCATCGTGGTCGGCCACAGCGTCGGCGGTTTTCTGGCGGGGCTCGCCGCAAGCGCTGGCTTGATTGAGCGGATGCTGACGGTCGGCGCGCAATATGCCTGGTGGGGCGACTATGCGCCGCGCCGGCGCGCTGGCCTGTTCCTCAAATGGCACATTGCTATGCCCGTCATGACGGCGCTCTGCGGCTATTTTCCCGGCCGCAGGCTCGGCTGGCTGGAGGATTTGCCCGCCGGCGTCGCCAATGAATGGAGTTTCCGCGGGCGACGCTTCGAGCGCAGCCATCCACGCGGCGAGAGACAGGCCGTGCTCTCACGGATGGCGGCGGTGACGGGGCCGATCCTTGCGATTGCCGTGTCGGATGACGAACTCGGCACCGTGCCCGCAATCCGTCGCACGCTTGGCTACTACACCGGTGCGCCGCGCACGGCGGTGCTGCTCGAGCCGTCCGACTACGGTCGCAAGGCGATCGGCCATTTCAATCTCTTCCACGACAGTCACGCGGTCGGCTTCTGGACCGACACGCTCCCGTGGCTCAGGGATGGCCGCAATCCCTGGCCAGGGCACGTGCTTGCATCTGTCAGTCCTGGCGGGCCGTAGTCGAGAGGTGGAGCGCTTCGCCAAGCGTGCTTTCGGCGGTGTTTAACATGTCTCAGAAAGGTACGCCGCCGGGCTTGAAATACACTGTCCCGGCGGCGCCCTGTCTCATACTGGGCCCCTGAAATCCCCAGTACCCATTGAAGTGCAACGTGTGTGCCACAAGGGTGTGACGCCAAAGAAAACTTATTTGATCGCGGCGCGGGAATAGGGCGGGACCGTCCGGTGTATCGCTAATCGTCAGCAGCCCTCTGCAACTTTTGCTCAGTTGGAGCGTAGCTCTGGCATGAGGGAAGATTTGGTCCGGTTTCGTCAGCTAGCTCAGGAATGCAGGGACCGGGCGGCAGAGGCTCGCAGTCCGGTGGACGAAGATGCCTGGCTGACGCTCGCAGCCGATTGGCTGGCGCTTGCGAAGGCCAGTGAGGCTCCAGAGGCTGGCGATGACGCGGCTACAGGCCGCGCTGCATCCGGTTGACGGCGATCAGGAGCTCGGGCCGCTCCAACACTTCCACCAATCGATCAAGGAAGACCCGCTCGTTATTGCGCGGTCGCGGCTGCAAGTATTCTTCAAGTATGCCCTGGGCATCACGAACGGCCTGAAGAGCCAACTGCTCGTCCGTCATTCTAGTCGCCTCCCTGCAGTGGTGAATGCAACCCCAACACAATTGAGCAAAATACGGTTCCATTTTGCTTAATCAGTGTTTGCACGGAAATCTTGCCGCAAGCTGGACGAAGGCAATGTTCAGCATTCTTTCCCGATAATGCATTGATATTTTTCATTTTTGTTTTGAGGGAAGGGCCTTCGCGAGCGCCTTGCTGGCGCCCGTGTTCGCGCGTATCGACATCGCGTTCCCAAGATCAAGTTGGGGGAAAGCGCAGTCCGAAATAATAAAATCAATGACTTACGGGTTCGTCCGGTCTCTTTATCGCTCCGGAAGACTGATTTGGGAACATCGATGAAATCCCTCCTTACACTCTGCCTTTGGTTTACCGCTTGCTGTTACCCAGCGCTTGCTCGGGCCGAATCTCCCGCCGCCATGATCTCCGGCTATCGCGTACAGCACGGGGAGGGGCGCGTGGTGCTGGATGCGACGCTCACGCGCATTGCGCACGAGCAAGCCGCGGCGATGGCGGCAAAGGACAAACTCGACCACGACGTCCTCAGCCCCTTCAACTCGCGCGTCCACCCAGCGGGCGCGGGCCGGGCGGCAGAAAACATCGCCTACGGCTATGACAGCTTTCCAAAGACACTCGACCAATGGATCAATTCGTCGGGACACCGGCGAAATCTGCTGTTGCACAACGCCTCGCGCGTTGGCGTCGCCAGCGTCAAGAGTTCGGCGACCGGGCGGACCTATTGGGCGATGGTGATTGCCGGCGACTATGAGCGTCCCAAGGTGGCGAAGAACTCGCCGAAGGGCTCAAAGCAGGCGACGGTTGCCAAGCCGAAATCTCGCGCTGTGGAGGCCTGTCGTCTGAAAATTCTCAGCATCTGCCTCTGATGCAGGGCTTTTCCTGACGGAGGCGCGAGTTTGGCACAGGCCAGAAGGCCGACCCAACTGGATGAAAGATGGGTGTGAGCGCTACTGACGCGGTCGGCTCGAACTCATCCACTTTCTTCCTAGCAGAGTGCTGATCGCCGAGCGCAGGCCCCGCCAGCGGAGGATAGCCGCAAGGATCGTCCCAGCGATCAACGTCTGCGCCGCGATCAGCGTGACCGGCGGGATGGTTTCCACCCCGATCTTGATGAAGCTGTAGAATGCCCCCAAAAGCGTCGGCCAATAGCACCGTCAGCTTCGGCGCCATGTTTGTCTTGCCGGTCATCATCCCTTTTCCGCGACGGTTCCGATGCGGCGGTGCTAGCTGCTTCGGAACAGGGGATGCTTCCGCCAGGGACGAACTGTGTAGGCTGACGGCATGTCCTCCACCTGCTGCTAGCTCTGATCGGTATTCCCTTCTTTGTTACAGCCGGCGCTACCGCCATTGCCGCACATGCTCGATCAAAGCGCGCATTTTGGGCGCCATGTTGCGACGCTGAGGAAAGTAGAGAAAAAAACCGGGAAACGGCGGCAGGAATTCTTCCAGGAGCGGGACGAGTTCGCCGGTCTTCACGAATGGATGGAAGGTTTCCTCCGTTGCAAAGGTGATACCCGCCCCGCAGAGGGCCGCACGAAGCATCAAGCGCAAGTCGTTCGTGGTGATCTGGGGTTCGACCGCCAGGTCGAAGGGAATGCCGTTCTCTTCAAACTCCCAGCGGTAGGGCGCGACGTTCGGCGTCGGGCGCCAGCCGATGCAGCGATGATGGATCAGTTCGCGTGGATGCGCCGGCGCGCCGTGGGCCGCGAGATAGGAGGGAGCTGCCACGACTGCTTCGCGCTGATCGCCTGTCAGGGGAACCGCGATCATGTCTTGCTCGATCACTTCGCCCAGCCTGACGCCCGCATCGTAGCCGGCCGCGACGATATCGAATTCTTCGTCCGTGACCGTGACATCGATCGTGACGCCAGGATGAGCCGCGGCGAAGGAGGCGATGAGGGGGCCTGAAAGGAACCGCTCGGCAATCGAGGTGACGGCGATGCGCAGCAGCCCGCGCGGCGCATTCTCTGCGGCCACGTAGTCAAGCGCCGTGGCGATATCCGAGATGGGTTGGGACAGTGCCTCGCGCAGACGCTCACCCGCGTCCGTCAGGCGCACCGAACGGGTCGTGCGCGTGACGAGGCTCGTGCCAAAGGCATCCTCAAGCCGCCGCACTCCCTGGCTGACAGCCGAGCGGGTCACGCCAAGGCGATCGGCGGCAGCGCGGAAGTTGTGTTCTTCCGCGACGGCGAGGAAGAGCGGCAGCAGGTTGAGGTCAATCTTCATTGTCCAGCATTGCTAACCATCCAGTCAAACACTGGACGGATACCAGCAACAGCGGCGAACGTCCATCTTGGGCTCCGAATGCAAAGCAAGGAGCACGAGATGGACAAGGTTGTTCTGATCACCGGCGCCTCCAGCGGGATCGGCGAGGGCATCGCCAGAGAGCTCGGCGGGGCCGGCGCAAAGGTGCTGGTGGGCGCCCGCCGGCTGAACCGCATCGAAGCCATCGCCGATAACATCACGGGAGCCGGCGGAATCGCCCAAGCCCGGCTGCTCGACGTGACCGACCGCCATTCCATGGCTGGCTTCGCTCAGGCGGCGATGGACGAGTGGGGGCGCATCGACGTTCTCATCAACAATGCCGGCGTGATGCCGCTCTCGCCGCTTGCCGCCGGCAAGCTCGACGAATGGGAGCGCATGGTCGATGTCAACATCAAGGGCGTGCTCTGGGGCATCGGCGCGGTCTTGCCGATCATGGAGGGGCAGGGCAGCGGCCAGATCATCAATATCGGCTCCATCGGCGCACTCTCGGTCGTGCCGACCGCCGCCGTTTATTGCGCAACGAAGTTCGCGGTTCGCGCGATCTCGGACGGCTTGCGTCAGGAGAGTACGAACATCCGCGTCACCTGCGTCAACCCCGGCGTCGTGGAGAGTGAACTCGCCTCGACCATCACTCATGCGGAGACCGTGGCTGTGATGGAACGCTATCGGGCGATCGCGCTTCAGCCCGCCGACATCTCGCGCGCTGTCCGGCAACTGATCGAGGCTCCGCCGAGCGTGGACACAACCGAAATTACCATCCGACCTACCGCATCGAGCAACTGATGCCGGACGATCCGATCCGCGATCGGGGTCAATGCCGTGCCGATGACCCCGTTCGCGGCCTTTATCCCCTTAACGACAGGAAAGAGGCCATGACCTTTGCCACTTCGATCGACCGGCTTGCGGGCCGCACCCGCACGCTCCTGATCCTCCTGACCGTCATAGCGACCACGGGCCTCGCCCAGGCCAATTCCCCCACGCCGGATGCTAACATCGAGGCGCGGAATGAAGCCACCCTGCGTAAGGCTTTCGAGGGATGGACTGCGGGCGGCAACGTCTTTGCTGACCTCCTGGCCCCCGACGTGACATGGACAATCCATGGCTCCGGCCCAGTTGCCGGCACCTATCGCGGCCTCAAGGATTTCGTCGATCGCGCCTCGGCCCCCCTCGTGAGCCGTCTCGCGACTCCGCTCCGGCCTGTCGTGCACCACATCTGGGCAAAAGGGGACAGGGTCATCGTCCGCTTCGACGCTTCGGCCACCACGACGTCGGGAGCGCCGTACCGCAATCGGTTCGTGTGGATCTTCAAGATGAAGGACGGGTCTGTCGTCGAGGCCGAAGCCTTTCTCGATCTCGTCGCCTATCAGGAGGTCGTCGACAACAACGAGCCGCGCCGGCAATAGGCGGCCATAACGAACCTCGCCGGGGCCAGTCGCTTCGTGTCACCGGACACGGAGCGGCCGGCCGCGGTCCAACTCAACACACACATATGAAATGAGGAGCTCGGCCATGCAGCGCGTCTTTGCAGCCATGATCGTGGCAACGCTCCTGATCCCACCTGCGCGGGCCGAGGAAACAGAATTGAAAGCCAATCACCCCTATGTCGGCCTCTGGGTTACGCAGGACGGCCACATCCGTCACGAACTTCTGCCGAACGGCCGCTACGTTGAAGCGCGCGGGACGCGCGAGCGTGCCTACGAG
The DNA here is from genome assembly GCF_059512385.1 of Bradyrhizobium sp. Crot121. Taxonomy (NCBI): domain Bacteria; kingdom Pseudomonadati; phylum Pseudomonadota; class Alphaproteobacteria; order Hyphomicrobiales; family Nitrobacteraceae; genus Bradyrhizobium; species Bradyrhizobium sp. Crot121. The sequence goes on from NZ_JCAMOR010000015.1 coordinate 12,395, forward strand.
GGGCGTTACGAAGTGACCGGCACACGCATCGAATATTGGGATGATACCGGCTTCACCGCTGACGGCGACTTCATCGACGATGTTCTGCATCACGCCGGGATGATCTTCTATCGCCGGTAGCGCAGGGGGCGTCTTCCGAATAAACCGACCTGCGCGGCACCGGCATCCGCATCAATGTCCTGTCGCCGGGACCGACGCGGACCGAACGAGGTGCAGCCCGACCGCTCGTCATGGTTGCAGGTGAACGGCGGGATGGGCTCGAAGCGGTCGTTCCGGGAGCGAAGCGCTAGCGACCGCAATAGGGTCATCGCAGCGTTTGTCGTGCTGAACTCTGTGGCCTCGATCTGAATATATCGGGCTATAGCGTAGAATCGACGGCTCGCTATGCCACGTGGCGGGCGTCCGGCAATCGGCGACTATATCGCGCTATTGAGGGCAATCGGCGGCCAATGGCGGAAGGGGTGGGATTCGAACCCACGGTACCCTTGCGGGCACGCCGGTTTTCAAGACCGGTGCCTTAAACCACTCGGCCACCCTTCCAAGCGTTGAAATCTATAGACTTTTTCGCATTCCGCGCAGAACGTACCGTGGACGTACTACCGATTTACTACCCTTTGTCGTCGCGATTGTTTATGGCGGCTCGCAACGCCCCGTCAACCGCTGATGCGGCCTCGCTTTGCATATTCGGCATCAGGTGGCTGTAGATGTCCACGGTGATCGCGATCGACGAGTGTCCAAGCCGCTCTTGGACGACTTTCGGGTGAACCCTGGCGGCCAGCATGTGGCTGGCGTGACTGTGCCGCAGCTTATGCAGGGTCACGCCCCATTCGTTCAGAAAATCCGACATGACGTGCGTCAGGCTCCGAGGTTGCACCGGCTCGCCGTCCGCCTTGGTGACCACATGTCGGCTATCGTCTGCCCGAACGCCGAACTTCAACAGTTCCTCGGCTTGAGCGACGCGCCAGCGGCGCAGCTCTTCCACGGCCAAGGATGGCAGGGCGACCGTTCTGGTTTTGCCGTTCTTGGCTTCCTTCTCGCGGATCACGCCCGCGTCGGTCTGCTCGGTGCTTGCGACTACCGCAAGTTGGCCATTGTCGAGATCAACGGCCCGCCAGCGCAGCGCGGTGATCTCGCCGCGGCGGAGCCCGCACAGCGTGGCAAGAATTAGCGGGATGAACAGCCGGCGCTCCCGCGCGACGTCGAAAACGGTAGCGGTGGTGGGTGCGTCGATTGTCTCGACGGGTTTGCGCTCAATTTTGGGGCGATCGCGCTTTTCGAGCAACGCGGCCGGATTGCGGGCAATCAACTTCCAGCGCTCAGCTTGCCCCAGTGCTTCGTAAAGCACCCTGTGGACGTGGTGAACGGTACGCGGCGCCAGACCGCCTTTGCCATCGCGCCGGCCGCTCTCAAGCAATTTGGCGTAAGCCTCGCTGATCTCGAGTGGCTGCAGCTTCGACAGCAGCTTCGCGCCGAGGAACGGGGCGAGGTTCTTGTTGAGCAGATCGCTATAACGCTCGTGAGTGCGCGGCGAAACGTTAGGCTTGATATGGTTCAGCCAACGCTCAAAAAACTGCGACAGGGTGATCTTGGAGGGCTCGACATAGGAGCCGTCCCGCATTTCTGAAATGATCTCGGCGCACCGCGCTTGCCTTTGCAGCCGTGCAGCGAATGCCATTTGCGCTTACGCTTGCCGGTGGCCGGATCCCGAACGTCGAGGACAGCGTACCAGTTTCCCTTACCCCGTTCGCAGACATGTCCCTTCATTGGGCCGCCACTCCCGTTCGCCGCTCCATCGCCGCAATGGCCCGTTCAATTAATTGACGACGGTTCAACTCGTCGGCAAGCAACTCCTCAGGCACGTCTGCTAACTCAAGAGCGAGTGACCGGAAGAAGTCGGATTTTAGCCGGCTTCCGCCGAGTAGGACATCGACGACTGCAGCAGCTGGCATGAACTCCGCGCCTTTCCGATCGATCTCGCGCAGAGCCGCTGCATATTGCTGTTCCGTGTCCTTGAGGGCTTTTTCGCAAATAGCTGTCGCTTCCTCCGACTCCTTGCGCAGTGCAGCTATCTGTTCATCATAGCGGCGCCTGTGGTCTTCGACCCGCTTTTCCATTGCCTCCCGGAAGTCCGCTATGCGCTCGTCAGTTTGAAACGACTGCTCAAGCCGCGCAACGATCTCGCCCGTCAGGGTGTGATCATTTTTTTCGCGTGATTTTTCGAGCTTCGCGAGCAGCTTAGGGTCAATTCGGACGCGCAGATGGGGCGTCTCTTTGGGTGGCTTTTTGGCCATTCTGCAATGTCTCCTGCTTCGAGCGTCGACCATCTAACACATAATAGAACCCGTTGGAACAAAACTGTACCGATATGGGTACAAAAAAGTGCCCGGACAGGTACAGATTTGTACTTGCGTGATCTGGTTGAGGTGCCGTACGCATCGTTTGGTACAAATTTGTACCGAGGGTAATTCAGGGGCATCCAGGTGGCGTATCGGGCCCGCAACTGAACGGAGCCTGCATGGCCGAAAATCCTCTCACGATCCCGGTCCCCGAAGCCGGCAAGAAATATTTCGGGCTGAGCCGGAACGCCTCTTACGCTGCCGCGGCCCGCGGCGAGATCCCGACGATTAGGATTGGTAAACTGCTGCGGGTGCCTGTTCGCGCACTCGATCGGATGCTCGAACAGTCGAACACGTCGGAGAGTGCGACCTAACATGCACTCTCACATGAAAAACCCCGCAACGCTGACGACGTGCGGGGCTCCGAACGATGATCTGGCTGGCTGCTTGATCGCCTCGGAAAGTACGAAATCACTCCGGCTTTTTCAAGCCCGCGGGCTGGCGCGTCGCTGCGCTATCAGCGTCGCAATGGCCGCGATCCTCGCGCCGCTTCTGTATGGGGAGACCGTGCAGTGAGCGAGTTAGGCTTCTTTGCAGTCGATCGCGGCATCTGGGATCACCCCATGTTCGCCAGCCGAGATGCGTTCAGCAAAGCGCGAAGCATGGATGTGGATGATCTCGGAAGCCGCGTGCAAACCGCATCGCCGGAGTCATGGTCGACCTCGCCCGAGGCCAGCTCGCACACTCGCTTCGCCATCTCGCGGATTGCTGGGGCTGGTCGGTGAAGCGCGTAAGAGGGTTTCTGAGGGCACTCGAAGAAGACGCGATGATTGCCACGGCAACGGACCCAGGCGTAACCGTCATAACGATTTGCAAATACAACGAATATCAGCGCGTTAGCCGGCCAAAGGGCACAGATGCGGACACACAGGGGGATACAGCACCGCATACACCCGCGCTTACAGCAAGGGCACACGAAGGGCACAATAAAGAAGACAGGGAAGACAAGGAAATAATATCTCCCTCACTACGTTCGGGAGATAGCGCGCCCGCGAAACGGGCGCCGCGCACGCGGGCCAGGACCCAGCTTGCCGACCTTTGGCAGATCGACGAGCAGGATCTCGAGTACGCCAGCAGTCGGGGCTTTGACGGGACGAAAATCCGCGAGATGGCCAATGCTTTCAGCAACCACCACCGCAGCAAGGGATCACTCATGGCCGACTGGCATGCGGCGTGGCGAACCTGGGTCGAAAACGAGATCAAGTTCAGTAAGGAAAGATCGGCGAATGGGCGACGAACCGTACACGACGCAGCGCGCGACCTCCACGAAAACCTCCTCGACCGGATCGCGGCATTCGACGAGCCCGCACCACGCGGCCTACGCCATGGAACGGGCCAGGATGTTGTTCGGTTGCTACCGGCGAGGGGACGCGAATGACCCGGAGACCTACGTTGCGGCTATCTCGGCGGTGCTTGCCAGCTACGAGCCCGAGATCGTCCGAGAGGTGACGGACCCTCGCACCGGCATCATGACGAGCGAAAAATACATATCGTTCATGCCGAACGCCGGTGAGCTCAAGGTCTACTGCGAGTCCATTGCGGCGCGTCGTGAGCGCTTCAATCGGATGGCCTCGCTGCCGCCGCCGGCGCCGCGTTTGCCGCCTCCACCGCCCCAGCAAGGCGAACGGGCGAAGGTCTTCGTGCCTGACGACCATCCTCGCTATGCCGGGCTCGTGGAATGGTCTCAAAATGCGGAGCCGAAGTGGTGGCATTTCGGCAGGTCGAGTGATGGCAGGAGCGGCATCTGGATTCCACATGGGGTGTGGGACCGCGATCCTGCTTTCTGCCGAAGCATTGGCTCTGGCGTCGCAAACCTCATTGGTTCTCTCGCGGAGGCGGCGGGGTGAGCAGCATGACCAAGAGTGATGCCTTACGACGGGCATCTTGGAAGTCGGATCCCGCGCCAGGAACCAGGTGTCCCCGTTGCTGCTTTCATACAAGACTCGCTCCGTCATGGAGATGTGAGCGGACGCACGACGTTCCGTTCCTCTCTGGGGTCGGCATAAGCAAACTTTATGCGGCGATCTTGTCTTCCTTGTCGGTGACCGACGACTTCACCCGCGAGCGCGCCGGATGCCATGCCGAGGGCGGCAACGATCTGCAGAATGGCTCGTCTCCTCGCTCGCCGGGCCACCACGTCGACGGCGGATCGCTAGCGGAAATCTTGTTCGGCCGCAGCGCCACGAGATGACTGCGCTTGTAGGGATAGCCGCGCGCTCCTCCGAACACAGGTTGCAGCGCATGGACCGCTCCAACTCGTGGATGGGTGTCGACTTGCGCCGGCGGACGATGTCGAGCGCGACTGTCTGATGGGTACTGCAGCCGAGGCATTTGACCTCTAGGCACAGATAGCCCTCATTGAGCGCGTCCCCGAGCGTAGGGGAGGGCTGGGCAGGGCCCTGGAAAGCCAGCATGCGCTTGTTCCATGCCTCACAAGCTAGCTTGTCGGCCTGCCTGCGGGCCTCGGCCGCGCGCTCGGCTGAGGCGCGTACAGAGGCGCCCTAGATGCTCTCTCGAGACTTCGTACCCATCCCCGAACATTGCGCGCGGCCGTCACTAGAGCAAGCCGCTAGGGTGGATTGACGTGGAAAGAGGCCCACGAAACCCGGGAAGTCGTTCTCTCGTTACCTCGCACGGAACGTGGGCTTGGCGAGCGAAATAAGCCCAACTGAGGCGGGTCGTTACATCGTCAGCTTGTGCACTTCGCCAGGCTTGAGGTTTTGCAGCTCTTTCAACTACTGGCGCGTCAGCCGTCCAGTCGCTAACTCCACCGTCCAGCCTTCTGGAACCGCCGTCAGAACCAAGGTAAGCGCTTGGCTCGGTTTAGCTGCGGCGACCCAAAGTTGCCTGCTTGGGCGGATCGCCGTGTCGTCCGTGGTTACTTCAACGATCGTAAATTCGTTGCCGAATGACTCAGCCATGACCGTCTTAATGCCGCGGCCGCCCGCTTGGTTCAAAACCAAATTAGGACAACGACAAAGCTAACCGACCTGGCGCCAAGAAGGCCGTCCGGGAGGCGGACCGTGCAGAGCCACCCCGCCAGCTATCGTGTGGATAGCTGGACGTCCCTGGCTTCCGCGAAGCTGGTGGCGGCGCCTCCAAGCTGGCCTTGGCGCTCATCCATCAGTTTCCGCTACGCCTGTGAGGACGAGATTTAGCCATGACCGACCTACCATAACCCGCCGCGACGACAATCACCGGCCTGAAAATGCTGGTACATCCACCGTGGCGATGTGCATGTCGGGACGATCAATATCCGCGTCGGCGTTCCGCTAGCCGGGACGTGTCACGGCAGCGCGGCAGTGGCTTCGATCAGACGGCGAGCCATAGAGCCATCGCAACCAGCACCACAACAAGCAAAGCATATTCGAGTTTGTGGTTGTAGGAACTGAGGGATCTCCTGTTCGATATCATGTCAATTCTCCTTGGCTGAATTCCTAGCGGAGCGTACACGAAGCGCTGGACCGCGGAGTCGACCCGTTAGAAGGTCTACTACGTCGGCTACCACGTAGCGGTTGGGCATGATCCCGCGGCTTCCATCCGGGGCTTGAGCACTGGAAATTATGTCGGAGCCCGCATTCCTGGCGAAGTCAGCCACTTGTTGACTTGAGCGGCAGCATCCATCTGGCCCGCTTTCCGCAGAAGCGAATGCTAAGGGGCATGCCTTCAGCCTGTTTGCGCAAGCTGATCGCCTCTTGCGTCAGGCGGAACTCGAATGTGGATGATGACAGCTCGAAACGTTGCCGAAGCGGCATACCGGTGTTCCCTGTTCGATTGGGCGGGAGCGCAACCGGCGTTCTCATCACCGATAGAAGCCATGGGCCGGGCGGTGATGTAAGCAACTAGACTCCCATTTCATCCGGGAGTCGACATAATTCGCGTCAGGCGCTTCGAATGGTCACATCGGACATCGAAGCAAGTAAAACAGGGCGCTATTGCCCTCGATCTGAGCCGTTTCCCGCGAAGTCTCCTGGCCGCTCATCAGCAGCATGTCGTCTTCCCAGACCTGCCACTCCCACTTCTGTGGGAGAACAGCGATCAGCCCCACGTCAAGCATGCGCGTCGCGGGAAATTTGGCATACGCCTATATGCGCTCCTGACCGTCAACATTCCAGTGGTCAATAGCAGCCTTCTGGTTGCCACGCTCCCCCGTCGGGGCCGTTCCGTCTCTTTCCGCCACGACCCTCCCGAACCTATGAGGCTGGTCGCGCGTTGATGCTTGCGAGTTTGCGACGCTCGTCATCCGACAACTGCCAGACCTTGCACTGATCGCAAAGCTGCCTAAAAACTTCATACAGCTTGCTTCGCGCAACTTCGACGACTTCGGTGTCGTCAAATTCGCGGGAGTTCAGGAAGACCGGTAGTGAAAAACTGGTCTGATCGCTCTCGAACTGAAACGCTAAGCGAAGGTCCTCACCCCGTTCGTTAGGCGAAATTATCTCAATGCGCGCGATCTTGATCTTGAACCCGTCCATCGCGTCACCTCGCTGGAGTCCCCTGAATACCGTTCCGGCAGCGCGAATCCGACACCTCATGTTTCCCCGCCTGCGAGCTTGCCGGCCTACCCTCGCGCCTCCGCCGCAGCACCTCTGAGGCGCGTACAGAGGCGCCGTAGATGCTCTCTCGGGACTTCGTACCCATGCTGGAGCATCGCGCGCGGGCGTCGCCAGAGCAAGCCGCTAGGGCTTGTGGATTGACATGGAAATTGTCGGACGAGTGTGCACCGGGCCGAGCTTCCTAGGCTCGCCGAGCTACCGTCCAGTCTATACCCTGGTGCATCTTGCCTCGGTGATGCAGCTTTCTTCTGTCCTCAAGAGCTTTCACACTTGCCTTGCGGCCCGGTCGTGGTTTGCGGCTGCTTATAGGATAAGAGATGCCATGTTTGGCCCGATACGATCTGAGGGCTTCCGCCGCATTTTCTTGCGTACGTCGGTAGTTTGCGCGATGGCAAATTCGGCATCGCTGAACCAGCCTCCTGCCGTTCGTCACCATGACCACGTTCTCGCCTTCCAGTGGATGGCCGTGCTTACAATGAGTTTGTTTCGGCATGCGGTGGGCTCCTATTTCTGAAGCCCCAAGCCCGCACGAATAGCCGCGCCTGAGTCGCGGCAAAGTAGTGGCGGATGGTGCGAGAACTACAGGGAAATCAGGCCTGCCGCAGCTCGTCCCGGATCATATCGCGATGGGCGATGTGCGTGGCCCGCAGCGCGCGGTAGGTGGTCAGAACGTCTTGAGCCAACGAGGTTGGATGGCCAGCGCGCAACAGTTCGTCAATTATCTCAACTTGACGGCTGATGTGCCGATCGCTCAGAGCAACGTGCCGATCTGCCTCAGCCAAATGTTCCAGGACAGGGCGGCGCTCCATGGCAACTCCTCTGTTTACGGCTGATGTGCTCTTACCGGCCCAACCAACAGACGATATTTCGGAACGAAGAGGGTGTTGAAGCTCTCGATGACCTCGCCGCAAACGATGCAGGCAAAGGTGCCCATTTCCGGAGCCTCAGATAAAACAAGCCGGCGTCCGTACAGCGCGCCGCATCGGCAGGTCCGCGTTTTGTCGTCCATGGGCTCCTCCCGCCCTGCCAGCAAGAGCAGCATACCACGGAAAAGCGCAAAAGCGTCCCCCGAAAAGGGGAGTGGATTTTTAACCATCAGTGGTGAGGTATCCGGTGGGTGTGAGAGCCCGGACCAGTGATATCGGCCGCATTTCCCTCCAAGGAATTGCCCTGTCGTCTGCAAACGGCGGGCAGCGGCTGACCGAGCCTTTTGGGCTCAACGGACGCGCTTGGCGGCGCGGTACCGACCGGACCTTTATGGCCGGGGCGTGCCGTTCTATCCAGAGGGGAAACCCTTAAAATCGGCGCAGCTGTCTCACTGGCAGGCTCTCACCCCCCGGCTGCTCCGTCCGTCACGGGGCGCGGCTGGTGCCGCTTTCGGGTTCGTCGATCAGACGCCCGCTGGCCCTTGCGAGACATCGATCACATGGCGCTCGCTGCCAACGGTGATGACGACGGTGTAGGTCTTCGGTCCGCCGCCCTGGTCGGTCGGCGGTGCCAAGTGTAGCTGGCCGCCGTACCATTCACCCGACATCAGAGTACTGTCCTTGATGACGGCTTGTTCCAGCGCAGCCATATTGCGCTGGCCGGTTTCGATCGTGGCTTCGATCATCGCCTCATTCTGTGCTGCAGCGTTTTCCCGGGCGATTGCTGCAGCGGTCGGACTGTAGAAAGTGCCGGTGCGACCGGAGGGCGTCCTGTAGTGACCATGGCCAGCCTGTGAGGCGCTATACGCATTACCGGCGGCCGCAAGACCGGTGAAGATAGCGGCCGCTACTTGGCGGTTCTTCTCCTCCTGGACCAGCATCTCGTAGGTGACGACCTGCATGCCGAAATCCTGTCCGCCAACATGCTGGACGGCCTCGACCTGGGCCACGCGGAAGTCGACGGGCTGACGTCCGAGATTGTTGATGCCGACCACAAATACAGGTCGCCCGTTGGCCTGAAGCTGCCGCGCCGCTGGACGGACCAGCACCAGCGAATTCTTCTGCCGCGACACGAGCGCGGGCTGGCCGTCGCGCATCAAGGCCTGCTGGTTCGACGTCTTGAATGAAACAGTTTCGCCGGCCGAGACACAACCCGCCAGCGTGGCGCACAACGCCACGATCGATAATTTACGCATTGGAATTCCCCCAAACCTGCCATACCCAAAGCCCAACCGGCGCGCGAGATCAAGAGAGCGGTGGTCTTTATGGCGTGGAGTAATGCGCGTAAGCCTCGCTAAGGAGCTTGCGCAGTTCGTCTCAGGCTGGGAGCCGAAGATCAAGGACGGTCTGGCGACCGCCGCGCAGGGAAGGCGAGATCAAAAAAACTGTGCGAAAACTGCAAAGGCCGCGCACGTCGAAACGAGAGCGCAGCACGATCGGCCCGGAATGCCCCCGGGGAGGCCTGGCCTTAGCCTAGTTCAGCGCGAAGGCCAGCAGGCTCGAGCACAGCAGCACGAAGCTTGCTGCTGTGAGCGTCAGGAATCCGTCGGAGACCAAGTCGTGTTTGCGCATGATGCACCTGCTACACTCCGATGCTCGTCCGAATCTATTAAAGCTTTACGAACATGCCTTTCGGGAAAGAGGTGATGCGTCTTTCCATTTCGCGTTGGGCTTTACGCCCGGGTGCGAAAACCCTCATAGGCATGGGCCAGAAAGATCCCCGCGCTCACCAGGCCCATCACCGCCGTAACCGTCTCGATCATTTCAGAACTTCCTTTGCGCCCCCTGCGCACGAGGGAGAGAACGACTGCAGCCTTGCACAGTCAAAAGAATCCTGCCGGCAACGCTGCGATCGGCCGTGAAGTGATGATTTGCTGCAACAGATGTGTGAAAGCGGGACAGCTTTGCCCGTAGAATGCCGGGGAGGGCGCAACCGAGAATTTACCATGGTTCGGCTCTCCCCATTTCCGCCGTGTTCCGGTTGCGATATCCTCACGTTCTGATGCGGAAGGTGGGCCGCATCGTGGGGATCAGTGACGCGAAGAGGCCTCGCAAGTGGGCACGCGTCCGGTAGCGTGGTAGTTGGGGTCGATGGGGAAGCGGCAATATCCGATTCGAGCGATGGCGCGGGGGGTGGCTGCGGTCGCGACTTGCCTGGTGCTCGCCAACTGCGCCTCCTCGAACAAGTTCGCGAGCCGCGTCGATCCGAAATACGGTGTTTCCGCAAGCCCGCGCGTGGTCGCCTTCGGCGACCCGGTACCGAAGGGCGGCGGGACCTATCGGGTCGGCAAGCCCTACATGGTGGCCGGGCGCATGTATGTGCCGGAGGAAGACGCCAACTACCGCGCGGAGGGGATGGCCTCCTGGTATGGCGATGATTTCCACGGTCGGCTGACCGCCAATGGCGAAGTGTTCGACATGGCCTCGCTGACCGCCGCTCATCCGACGCTGCCCATGCCCTCCTATGCGCGGGTGACGAATTTGCGGAACGGCAAGTCGCTGATCGTGCGCGTCAACGACCGCGGCCCCTATCACGGCAACCGCCTCATCGACGTCTCGAACAAAGCCGCCGAACTGCTTGAATTCAAAGGTCATGGCGTCGCCCGCGTCCGCGTCGAATATGTCGGACGGGCGCCGCTGGAGGGCTCCGACGACCGCCAGTTGTTGGCGACGCTGCGCAGCGGCGTGCCGGCGCCGTCGCCGTCCACGGTCCGGATCGCCTCGGCTAGGCCGTTCGTGCCTGACATGTCGTCCTCGGCTGGCCACATCCGGGGCGAGGTTCCGCTGCCGGAGGGGCGGCCCTATTCGCTGGGCAATACGTCGGCCGATTACGCCTCGACCAATGCGACCTCGGAAATGTCTGCCTCCAGCCGTGGGCGCGGGCGGGGCACCGCGAATCTGCGGCAGGTGTCATATGACGCCAATGGCAGCTCTGCGAGCGATGCCGGCTCGGCCTATGTCCCGATCGATCCGCGCGGTCCGGCGGAAGTGCTGAGCGGTCGCGGGCTGTACTAAAATCAACAGCTTCACGCGCTTATCTTAAGAAACCCGATCAGCGTCGGCTGCAGCCTCGAGCCCTTCAGGCGTACGCGTTTCCGCCGTCTTTGCCGGATTTGCTTCAAGGAACCGACGCGGCTTACGCGATAGGATCATTTTCACTGCGGGAGTGCGCGCCGGCTACGGCTTTGCGGCCAAAACCTCAGTTGTTTGCGGTACTTCCAACTGGTAGAAGGCCCCCGTTTCAGGACATCGCCGATGATCGCTGCTTCTCGATCCGCTTTCCCGGCGCGCCGGCCCTGGTGTTCACCTTGGCGCGCGCTGACGGCGGCTGCGGTCGCGCTTGCGATCGGCTTCGGCACCGCGGTCTATGCCGCCAACAACAGCGTGCAGGGCGCCAAGAAGGAGGAGGGCGGCTTTGACGGCGATGCGCCGACCGCGATCCTCATCGAGGCGTCCTCGGGCAGCGTGCTTTTCGAGAAGAACGCCGACGAGCTCCGCGCGCCCTCCAGCATGATGAAGCTGATGACGGCGGAAGTCGTCTTCAACGCCCTCAAGAACGGCCACATCAAGCTGACCGACGAATACAAGATAAGCGAATACGCTTGGCGACGGGGCGGAGCGCCCTCCGGCAGCTCGACGATGTTCGCCGCCATCCACAGCAAGGTCTCGGTCGACGACCTCCTGCACGGGGCGATCATCCAGAGCGGCAATGACTCCTGCATCGCGCTCGCCGAAGGCATCGCCGGCACCGAGCGCGAGTTTGCGGCCGACTTCATGACCAAGCGCGCCCGGGAGCTGGGGCTGACCAAATCGACCTTCGCCAATTCCAACGGCCTGCCTGACCCCGGCAACAAGATGACCGTCCGCGAGCTGGCGAAGCTCGCGCGCCATATCATCCTGACCTATCCCGACATGTACAAGCTGTTCGGCGAGAAGGAATTCACCTGGAACAAGATCCGTCAGCTCAACCGCAATCCGCTGTTGAACTCGCTGAGCGGCGCCGATGGCCTGAAGACCGGCTACACCAAGGAGGGCGGCTACGGCATGGTCGGCTCGGCCGTGCAGAACGACACGCGGCTGATCGTGGTGGTCAACGGGCTGGAGGACGCCGATGACCGCGCAAGCGAAGCCAAGAAGATGCTGGAATGGGGCTTCCGCAGCTTCGAGACCCGCACGCTGATCGCCGCCAACCAGACCATCGGCTACGCACGGGTGTTCGGCGGGGAAAGCCGCTCGGTGAAGCTGACGAGCCCCGAACCGATCAAGGTGATGGTGTCGAAGAACGGCAATGAGAAGCTGCTCGCGCGCGTGGTCTATAACGGCCCGGTGCGGGCGCCGATCCAGGCCGGACAACAGATCGGCGTCGTCAGGGTCTGGCGGAGCGGCAATCTTGCCGTGGAAACGCCCGTCTACGCGGCGGACGCGATCGGCACGGGATCGACCGTGCGCCGGGCGCTCGACGGCGCCCAGGAGCTGGTCATCGGCATGTTCCGCGCCGGCGTCGAGAAGCTCTGACATGGCAAAGGCGAGGGCCAAACGACCATCCTTGCGCGGGCGTTTCATCACGTTCGAAGGCGGCGAGGGGTCCGGAAAATCCACCCAGATCAAGCGGCTCGCCGAGCGGCTGAACGGGACCAAGCTGCGCACCATCGTCACCCGCGAGCCCGGCGGCTCGCCGGGCGCCGAGATCATCCGCCATCTGCTGCTGTCGGGCATGGGCAAGCTGCTCGGGCCCGACGCCGAGACGCTGCTGTTCGCGGCCGCGCGCGATGATCACGCCCGCACCGTGATCCGGCCAGCGCTGAATCAGGGCATCTGGGTGCTCTGCGACCGCTTTTTCGATTCGACGCGCGTCTATCAGGGCCGGCTCGGACAGGTGCCGCCCGGCCTCGTCAGCGCCATGCAGCGCGTCACTATCGGCGACCTCAAGCCGGATCTCACCTTCATCCTCGACGTGCCCGTGGAAGTCGGCCTGAAGCGGGCGGCGGCACGGCGCGGCAGCGCGGCGCCCGACCGCTTCGAGTCCGAGGACGTCCAGTTCCATCAGGATTTGCGCGAGGCGTACCGGCAGCTCGCGGTCGAAGACCCGCAGCGCTGCGTGCTGATCGATGCCGATGCCGACGCCGATGCGGTCGCCGAGCGCATCTGGCATGCGTTGCGCGAGCGCCTCCTCACAGCAATTCCGGCGGCGAGCCACGCATGAGCGCGCGCAAGGTCGAACAGGAGATCGCGGTCCGGCATCCGCGCGAGACGCCCGATTTCTTCGGGCATCGCGAGGCGGAGACCGCGCTGCTCGCGGCCTATCGCTCGGGCCGCATTCCGCACGCCTGGCTGATCGGCGGCACGGCCGGCATCGGGAAGGCGACGCTGGCCTATCGCATGGCGCGCTTCGTGCTGGCGCACCGCGATCCGCTCGCGCCTTCCGTGCAGCAGGCGGAGACGCTGGCGGTCGATCCGCAGGATCCGGTGGCACGGCAGGTCGCGGCGGGTGCTCATGGCGGGCTGTTGGTGCTGGAGCGCGGGCTCAACGACCGCGGCGTGCTGCGGACGGTGATCACGGTCGACGAGACCCGCGAAACCATCTCGTTCTTCGGCTCGACGGCTGCGGTCGAGGGCTGGCGCGTTTGCATCGTTGATACCGTCGACGAGCTCAATCCGAATGCGGCCAATGCGCTCCTGAAGATTCTCGAGGAGCCGCCGCAGCAATCGCTGTTCCTTTTGGTCAGCCACGCGCCGTCGCGGGTGCTGCCGACGATCCTGTCCCGCTGCCGTAAATTGCTGCTCAGGCCGCTTGATACCGATGACGTCATCCGCGCCGCTTCCGCGGCCGCCGAAATGGCACCCGACGATCCGGCGCTGATCGAGGCCGCCGCAGCGGCGGAGGGGAGCGTGGCGCGGGCGCTGAACCTTCTCGGCGGCGACGCGCTGAAGCTGCAGCAGAAGACCGCAGCGCTGCTTGCGACATTGCCGCAGGTCGATCCGCGCGAACTGCATGCGCTCGCGGATTCGCTGGGCCTCAGCGATCGCGTGGCGCTCGCGGCCTTCATCGAGGGCGTCGAACGCTGGATCAGCGACAGACTGCGCACGGGCGATCCCAACGCCAATTTGCCGCGCCTTGCACGGCTGGCGGAGGTATGGGAAAAGATCGTCCTCGCCGCGCGCGACACTGAAGCATACAATCTGGAACGCAAACCGCTGGTGTTCTCGGTGTTTTCGATGCTCGCGGAAGCCGTGCGGTAATCCGCCGTTTCACCAATCCCGATCATTTTCACTTGAACTGCACCTTGAGGAATTCGTTGTGGCTCGGAAAGCTTCGAAGAAGAAAAAGACGAAGAAGGCAGCACGTCGCGCCGCCGAGGCCGCGGTGAAAACGCGCACGAAAAAGAAGACGGCGACTACGAAGAAGGCGAAAAAGACCGCCAAGCCGGCCGTGAAGAAAGCTGCCAAGAAGAAAACCGCCGTCAAGAAAGCCGCGGGCAAGAAGGCAACTGCCAAGAAGGCAACGACCAAGAAGGCAACGACCAAGAAGACGCCTGCCAAGACCAAGAAGCCCGCGAAAAGATCGGCAAAGAAAGCCACGAAGAAGACCGCGACAGAAAAGCCGGTTCCTGCTCCGGAGCAGGCCAGCACACCCGCGCCCGCGCCGGTGGCGAAGAAGGCGCCGAAGCCAAAGCCGAAGCAACCCGATCCCGCCGCCAACCCCGCGCCTGCGACCGATCGCGGCAACCTGTTCTACATCACGACCGCGATCGCCTATCCCAATGGCCAGCCGCATATCGGCCACGCCTATGAGGCGATCGCGACCGATGCGCTGGCGCGCTTCCAGCGGCTCGACGGCAAGGACGTGTTCTTCCTGACCGGCACCGACGAGCACGGCCAGAAGATGATCCAGACCGCGCAAGGCGAGGGACTGACGCCGCACGAACTCGCGACCCGCAACGCCGCCCGCTTCAAGGAAATGGACGAGCGGCTGAACGTCTCGTTCGACCGTTTCATCCGCACCTCCGAACCGGCGCACCACCGTTCGGTGCAGGCGATCTGGGATCGCATGCTGGCGAATGGCGACATCTATCTCGACAGCTATTCCGGCTGGTACTCGGTGCGCGACGAGGCCTATTACGCCGAGGACGAGACCGTCGTCGGCGAGGACAATGTCCGCCGCGGACCGCAGGGCACGCCGGTCGAGTGGGTCGAGGAGAAGAGCTACTTCTTCAAGCTCTCCGCGTACGAGGACAGACTGCTTCATCTCTACGAGAGCCAGCCCGATTTCATCGGGCCGGACTCGCGTCGCAACGAAGTCATGAGCTTCGTCAGGAGCGGGCTGAGGGATCTCTCGATCTCGCGCACGACGTTCGACTGGGGCGTCAAGGTGCCCAATGATCCCGAGCATGTGATGTATGTCTGGGTCGACGCGCTCACCAACTACATCACCGGCGTCGGCTATCCCGACCAGAACGATACAAACTGGCGCTATTGGCCGGCGGATGTGCACATCATCGGCAAGGACATCATCCGCTTCCACGCGGTGTATTGGCCCGCTTTCCTGATGTCGGCCGGCATCCCCGTGCAGAAGCGCGTCTATGCCCATGGCTTCCTGTTCAGCAGGGGCGAGAAGATGTCGAAGTCGGTCGGCAATGTCGTCGATCCCTTCAACCTCGCGGACCAGTATGGCGTCGATCAGATGCGCTATTTCTTCCTGCGCGAGGTGCCATTCGGGCAGGACGGCAATTACAGCCACGAGGCCATCGTCGCGCGCATCAATGCCGACCTTGCTAACGATCTCGGCAATTTGGCGCAGCGCTCGCTGTCGATGATCGCCAAGCAGCTCGACGGCGTGCTGCCGGAGCCCGGCGAGTTCTCGGACAATGACAAGGCGATCCTGGCGCAGGCAGATAACATGCTGGAGGCGTCGCGAAATGCGATGGCGACCCAGCAGATCCACCAATGGCTGAACACGGTGTGGGCCGTGGTGGCCGAAGCCAACCGCTACTTCGCGGGCGAAGCGCCATGGGCGCTGGCCAAGACCGATCCTATCAGGCAGAAGACGGTGCTGTATGTGACCGCGGAGGTCGTGCGCCAGATCGCGATCCTGACGCAGCCTGTGATGCCGGAAGCCTCGGCCAAGCTGCTCGACAGTCTGGGCATTCCCAGGGACGATCATAAGTTGCGCCAATTCGCGGCCTTTGGCGAGCGGCTCAAGCCGGGCGTCCAATTGCCGCCGCCGGTCGGCGTGTTCCCTCGCTATGTCGAACCAAAGACCGATTGAGCGGTTGGAAGGACATGCTGGTCGACAGCCATTGCCACCTGGATTTTCCTGACTTTACTGAGGATCTCGACGCCATCGTCGCGCGGGCCGAGGGCGCGGGCGTGGGGCGCATGGTCACGATCTCGACCCGGGTGCGGCGGCTCGACACGCTGCTTGCGATCGCCGAGCGTTTTCCGAACGTCTACTGCTCGGTCGGCACGCATCCGCATCAGGCCGACGAGGAAGACGGCATTGCGCCGGCCGAACTGATCGAGCTGACCAGGCATCCGAAGGTCGTGGCACTCGGCGAGGCCGGGCTCGACTACTTCTACCAGCACGGTTCGCGCGAGGCGCAGGAGCGCGGCTTCCGCGCGCATATCGCCGCTGCACGCGCCACCGGCCTGCCGCTCGTGATCCACACCCGCGAGGCGGACGAGGATTGCGGCCGCATCCTGGAAGACGAGGTGGCGAAGGGACCGTTCAAGGCGGTGCTGCATTGCTACACCGGCGGGCGTGAGCTCGCGATGAAAGCGATTTCGCTTGGCCTGTCGATCTCGTTCACGGGCATCCTGACCTTCAAGAAATCGGAGGCGTTGCGGGCGCTCGCGGCCGAGCTGCCTGATGATCGCATCATGGTCGAGACCGACTCGCCGTATCTCGCGCCCGGCAAATTCCGCGGCAAGCGCAACGAGCCTTCTTACGTGGTCGAGGTCGCCAAGGTCCTCGCCGAGACGCGCGGCGTTTCACTGGAGGAAATTTCGCGGCAGACCACCGAAAACTTCTTCCGGCTGTTCTCCAAAGTGCCGGCTCCGAAAGAGGCGGCATGACGATCACGTTGACGATTTTGGGCTGCGGCTCCTCCGCCGGCGTGCCGCGCCCGGCGCTCGGTTGGGGCGCCTGCGATCCGAACAATCCGAAGAACCGCCGCCGCCGCTGCTCGCTGCTGGTCGAGCGCAACGGCGCGCACGGCACCACGCGGATCGTGGTCGACACCTCGCCCGACCTGCGTGAGCAACTGATCGACGCCAACGTCGATCACATCGACGCGGTCTTCCTCACGCATGAGCACGCCGACCAGACCCATGGCATCGACGACCTCCGCTCGGTGGTGATGCATCAGCGCCGACGCATTCCGGTCTACTTCAACCAGTCGACCGCCAAGGACATCATGGCGCGGTTCTCCTATTGCTTCATCTCGCCCGAGGGCAGCGACTATCCGCCGATCCTGACGCGTCACGGTATCGAGGCGGGCGAGAGCCATACGACCGAGGGGAAGGGCGGTCCGGTCAAGCTTTCCGCCTTCCTGGTCCAGCACGGCAGGATTCCCGCGCTCGGCTTTCGCGTCGGCGGCGCGGCGTACACGCCAGATTTGCACGATATCCCTACGGAAAGCTGGCCGGCGCTGGAGAACCTCGATCTCTGGATCGTCGACGGATTGCGCTATGCGACGCATTCCAGCCATTTCAGCGTGGCCGATGCGCTGTCATGGATCGACCGCTTCAAGCCGAAGCGTGCCGTCATCACCAACATGCACGCCGACCTCGACTATGAGGCGTTGCGGCAAAAGCTGCCCGCCGGTGTGGTGCCGGCGTATGACGGCATGCGGCTGGTGCTGGACAAGGCGGGGTAAAAGTCCATCATCGTCATTGCGAGCGCAGCGAAGCAATCCATTCCTCCGCTTGCGCCCGTGGATAGATGGATTACTTCGCTGCGCTCGCAATGACGGCGGTGATCGCGGCTAGGTCGAGATCGCTTTCGCTGATCCGACCTGGTTGCGCAGCATGAATTTCTGGATCTTGCCGGTCGAGGTCTTCGGAATCGGGCCGAACACCACCGCCTTCGGCGTCTTGAAGCCGGACATCTGCTCGCGGCAGAAGGCGATGATCTCTGCCTCCGTCGCCTGCGCACCTTGCTTCAGCTCGACGAAGGCGCAGGGCACTTCGCCCCATTTCGGGTCGGGCTTGGCGACCACTGCCGCAAACAGCACAGCGGGGTGCTTGTAGAGGATGTCCTCGACCTCGACCGAGGAGACGTTCTCGCCGCCGGAGATGATGATGTCCTTGGAGCGGTCCTTGATGATGACGTAGCCGTGCTGATCGAGCACGCCGAGATCGCCGGTGTGGAACCAGCCGCCGGCGAAGGCTTCCTGCGTCGCCTTCTCGTTCTTCAGATAGCCCTTCATCACGATGTTGCCGCGGAACATGACTTCGCCGATGGTCTCGCCGTCGCGCGGCACGGGCTGCATCGTGGCCGGATCGAGCACGGTGACGGCCTCCTCGAGCGGGTAGGGCACGCCCTGTCGCCGTTTCATCTGAGCGCGCTGCGGGGCGGGCAATTCGTCCCAGCCGGGCTGCTCGGCGCAGACGGAGGCAGGGCCATAGACCTCGGTCAGGCCATAGACATGTGTGAGCTTGATGCCGATCCGCTCGGCGCCTTCGAGCACGGCGACCGGCGGGGCGGCGCCTGCGATCAATCCAATCACGGGCTTTGCGCGCCCGCCCTTCGGCGCGTCCGGCGCATTGATCAGCACGTTGTAGACGATCGGCGCGCCGCACATGTGGCTGACGCCGTGTTTTGCGATCAGCTCGAAGATCCTGGTGGGCTCGACCTTGCGCAGGCAGACATTGACGCCTGCGGCGGCTGCTATGGTCCAGGGAAAGCACCAGCCGTTGCAGTGGAACATGGGCAGCGTCCAGAGATAGACCGGATGCTGTCCGAGATTACCCGCGAGGATGTTGCTGACGGCGTTGAGATAGGCGCCGCGGTGATGCGTCACCACGCCCTTGGGATTACCCGTGGTCCCCGACGTATAGCTGAGCGCGATCGCTTCCCATTCGTCGTCAGGCCGACGCTCGACAAAGGCGGGATCGCCCAGCGCGAGCGCCGCTTCATATTCGATCTCGCCGATGCGCTGGCCGCCATCGAACGATGCATCATCGACGTCGATGACGAAAGGCTTGGGACCTTTCATCTGCGCCAGCGCGTCGGCGATGACGCCGGCGAATTCGGGATCGACCAGGATGATCCTTGCGCCGCCATGATCGAGTTGGAACGCGATCGACGGCGCGTCGAGCCGGATGTTCAACGTGTTCAAGACCGCGCCGGTCATCGGCACCGCGAAATGCAGTTCGTTCATCGCAGGGATGTTCGGCAGCATCGCCGCAACGGTATCGCCAACCCCGATGCCGCGGCTGGCGAGATAGGACGCGAAGCGCCGGCAGCGATCGTAAGTCTCGGCCCAGGTGAAGCTACGGCCTTCATAGACGGTGCTGACATGGTCGGGATAGATGGCGGCCGAACGCGCCAGGAAGCTGAGCGGCGTCAGCGGCACGTAGTTGGCGGGCGTCTTGTCCAATCCGATATTGTACTGGTTCTGGGCTGCGCTCATGGCTGGATCCCATTAAAGATTAAAGTCTCACAAGAACCCGATGGAAATCCACGGGAAGATCGCGACGATGATCAGTCCAACCATCAGCGCCAGAAGATAGCCCCAGATCGGTCTGATGCCTTCCGCCGGATCGACGCGCCCGATGGCGCAGGCCGCATAATAGCCGACGCCGAAGGGCGGTGCGAACAATCCGATGCCCATCGCCAGGATGATGATCATGGCATAGTGCACCTCGTGGACGCCGACGGCACGCGCAATCGGGAACAACAATGGCCCGAACAGCACGATCGCCGGTATCCCCTCGAGCACGCTGCCGAGGATCACGAATGCCAGGATCGACACCGCGATGAAGCTTGCCGAGCCGCCGGGGAGCCCGGTCATGGCCGCGGCGAGCGCCCGGGAGAAGCCGGACTGGGTGAGCCCCCAGGCCATCCCGGTTGCCGTGCCGATGATCAGGAGGATCGCACCCGACAGGCAAGCCGTCTCGACCAGCATTGGCACGAGTCGCCGCCAGTCGAAATTGCGGTAGATCAAAAGGCCATAGATGAAGAAGCCGACGATAAAGGCGTAGACGATGCCGATCGTAGAGACTTCCGTTGCGGTGGCGATGCCCTCGATGACGGCGTAGCGGATCACGAAAGGCAGGGCCAGCGCCGGCAGGGCGATGATGAGTGTCCGCCCAATCTCGGCGCCGCTCGCCCTCTTCACGTGCCGCAAGTCCTCCTTGCGGTAGCGCCACCAGACCAGCACCGACAGCGTGATCGCCAGCACCACGCCAGGCAGCAGGCCGCCGGTGAACAGTGCGGCGATCGAAACGCCGGTGACCGAGCCGATGGTGATCAGCACGAGGCTCGGCGGGATGGTTTCGGTCTGCGCGCCGGTGGCGGAGAGCAGGGCGACGAGATCGCCGGGACGGGCGCCGCGCGCCTTCATCTCCGGAAACAGCACCGGCGCGACGGCGGCCATGTCGGCGGCCTTGGAGCCGGAAATGCCGGAGACCAGATACATCGCGCCGACCAGCACGTAATGCAGTCCGCCACGGACATGACCGAGCAGGCTCGCCAGGAAGGCGACCATCGCCCGCGCCATGCCGGTCATCTCGATCAGAAGCCCCAGGAAGACGAACAGCGGCACTGATAACAGGATCAGATGGCTCATGCCCTCGTCCATGCGGCCAACCAGCACCATCAGCGGCGTGCCGGTGGTCAGCGCCAGATAGCCGTAGGTCGCAAGCCCGAACGCGAACGCGATCGGCACGCCGGCGAAGACCGAAAAGCCGGTGACGCCGACAAAGAAGATGATGAGATTGAGGTTGCCGAGCGGTCGCAAGACGCCCTTGAGCAGCCAGAATACGGCAATCACCGCCGCTACCGATGCGATTGCGGCCAGCACCGTCCGCACATTGGCCGCGCGGGCGAGCCGCAGCAGCGCGAACAGCGCCATCAGGCCGATCCCGGTCGGCAGCGCCGCCGCCCGCCAGCTATTGAGGATCTGCAGCGCCGGCGTCGTGATGTAGCTTTCCTCGTAAGCGTATTCGTAGGCCGGCCAGGCGATCAGAAGCAGGAACGCCAGCGCCGCGGCGGTGGCGACGAGATCGAGATAGGACCGCAGCGCCGGACGCGCATTGGCGACGACGGCGGTCATCCGCATGTGCTCGGCGCGGCGGAACGCGACCGCAGCGCCCAGCATCGCCAGCCACAGGAACAGGATCGAGGCCAGTTCGTCCGACCAGATCAGCGGGCTGTGCAGCGCATAGCGAGCAACCACGCCGGCGAACAGGATCACGATCTCGGCTACGACCAATAGCGCCGCCGGGATCTCGACCAGCCGTCCGAGGGTGTGTTCGAGCGATTCCGTGAACGAACGGCGGCGAGGGGAGTGGTCCGCCTCGCCGGCCATGATCTCGCTCAGTTCGGCATGAGCCATCACGGCCCCCTGCACTAGAGATTATTGAGTTGGCGCGCTGGAGCTTACGACAGTTTGCCGACGGATTTCTCCAAAAGCTCCCAGGCCTGGTCGCCATACTTGCCCTTCCATTCGGCATAGAAGCCCGCGGCGCGGAGCTTGTCGCGGAACGGCGTGATGCCCGGCTGGTTGAAGATGAGGCCCTTGCCGGCCAGTTCCTGCTGCAGGCTGGCATTCAGCTTGGCGACGTCGGCACGCTCGTTGACGGCCGCCGCATTGACGTTCTTGGCGACGATGGTCCTGACGTCCTCGGGTAGCTTCTCCCAGGCACGGCGGTTGGCGAGGAACCAGAAGCCGTCCCACATGTGGTTGGTCAGCGAGCAGTACTTCTGCACCTCGTACAGCTTGGCGGTCGAGATGATCGCCAGCGGGTTCTCCTGACCCTCGACGATCTTGGTCTGCAGCGCCGAATAGACCTCGCTGAAATTGATCGAGGCGGGGGCGGCGTCGAACGCCTTGAACATCGAGGTCCACAAAGGCGAGACCGGCACGCGGATCTTGAAGCCTTTATAATCCTCCGGACCGTTGATCGGCTTGGTCGACGACGTGGTCTGGCGGAACCCGTTGTCCCAGATCTTTTCCATCACCTCGAGCCCGGCCTTCTTGATCTCGCCGCGGACATAGGCGCCCAGCCCGCCATCCATGGCCTTCCAGACCGTGTCATAGTCCGGGAACGCGAACCCGATGCCGTTGATGGATGCCGCCGGCACCAGCGTCGACAGAATCAGGCCGGACAGCGTGAAAAACTCGACGCCGCCGGAACGGATCTGGCTCAGCACGTCGGTATCGGAACCGAGCTGGTTGTTGGGGAAGACTTGCAGGTCGAAGCGGCCATTGGTCTCGGTCTTGATCGCCGCCGCCATCTCGCGGGCGCGGACGTTCATGGGATGGCTGTCCGGGAGATTGTTGGCGTATTTGTAGGTGAACTCGGCGGCTTGCGCGCGGGCCACCAATGGCGCGCCAAGGCCGCCCAAAACGGCCGAGGCAGCCGATGCCTTCAGTAGCGCGCGTCGTGAAAAGCTCATCTTGGTTTGCTCCCTTTATGAGGCTTGTTGTTGTCCGTGCCGCGGGTCGGCAAGCGATCTCGCTGGCGCTTATTGCAGCGTCTGGAGCCGGCGGCAATATAGGCTTTCACACAGGGCGGCGGACGGCTGGATGCTCACATGCGGACTGGCCAATGCGGTCGCTCCGGATTGCCTGACGGGAAGCTGGCGCTGACGCGCCAGATTGGCGTTTCTATCAGGAAATTCGCCTAAATCTTTGATCCGATTGTATATAAATATATTCCATAATATACCTTATGCGAATTTGGTATAGGCCATAGCCTCGAGCCGTTGTTGTAGCGCTCTCCCGATTGTCTGCGGTCCGTTCACGCGAGTCCTGCACGCCCTCCCTGCTATTGCTCCCGCGCTGGCGATCGGCCCGGGAATTCCAGATCGTACTGAGCTGCCCGATCACTGAGGCCGACAGCATTGCGGCGTCTAGCCGACCGAGCGAGATTGTCTCTTCACAAATGGGAGGTCTCGCTATGCCGAGGAAAGAGATTCTCGACCAAATCCAGAAGTACACCCACCCGTTCCGCGTCGCTAACGGCAAGCGCTTTCAATTGAAGGATTTCGCCCCCGGCGATACGCGCGGCCTGAAGATGGACAAGGGTGAAGCTGCCGGCCTCCTTCAACGCGGCACTCAGTGGCTGGCGGAAGAACAGGACATGCTGTATGCGCAGGATCGCTGGTCGCTGCTGCTCGTCTTCCAGGCCATGGATGCCGCTGGCAAGGACAGCACGATCAAACACGTCATGTCGGGGGTCAATCCGCAAGGCTGTCAGGTCTACTCGTTCAAGCAGCCTTCGCAGGAAGAGCTCGACCACGACTTCATGTGGCGCTACGTCAAGCGTCTGCCTGAGCGCGGGCGGATCGGCATATTCAATCGCTCCTATTACGAGGAAGTTCTCATTGTGCGCGTGCACGAGGATATCCTGGAGCGGCAGAAATTGCCTCCGCGGTTCATGAGCAAGCGGATCTGGGACGAACGGCTCGCCGACATCGCGCATTTCGAGGACTACCTGACGCGGCAGGGCGTGGTCATCCTCAAGTTTTTCCTGAACGTTTCGCGCGAAGAGCAGAAAAAACGCTTCATGAAGCGCCTCGACGAGCCGGAGAAGAACTGGAAGTTCTCCCCTTCGGATATCCACGAGCGCAAGTTCTGGAACGACTACATGCGCTCGTTTGAAAATGCAATCCGGGTCACGGCTTCGGAGCACGCGCCGTGGTATGTGGTCCCAGCCGACAACAGGTGGTTCACCCGGCTTGTCGTCGCTGCGGCAATCGTGGAGGCGGTCGAGCAGCTTGACCTTGCATACCCGACGCTGAGCGCGGGCCAGAAGAAGGAGCTGGCGGCCGCGCGTGCGGAGCTTGCGCGCGAAGGCTGAGGCCTTTGTCCAAGGCTCTGGGATCCAAGGCTCTGCGATCAGTCATGTGCCAGCTTCGGCAGCGACGACAGCCTTCCGCAGCGAGCCCGACGAGCGAATGATCAGCTTCTCAGCCTCTACGACGAGGAAGAACACCAGACCGCCCGCCAGCAGCCAGGGCCAGACCCATAACGGGATAGCTTCGTTGCCGAACGTCGCCTGGAACGGCGGCGTGTAAGTGAAGATCAGTTGCAGGATCACCACGGCAACGATCCCGAGCGGCAAGTACGGGTTGCCCATATGCGCCCTGACGTCGAGCGACGAGTCGAGCAGATAGCGGCTGTTCAAGAGATAGAAGACCTGGCCGATTGTGATGGCATTGACGGCTACCGTCCGCGCCAATCCGTCCGAAGCGCCCTGGGCCTTCATCCAGAAGAATGCCAGCAAGGTGTAGGCAAGGAGCGCCAAGCCGACAAAGACGATCCGCCAAATCCCGAATCCTGTGACGATCGGGCGGTCCACCGCGCGCGGCGGCCGCTTCATCACATCGATCTCGTGCGGCTCGAAGGAGATGACCAGGCCAAGCGCGACCGAAGTCACCATATTGACCCAAAGGACTTGCGGGGCGGTGATCGGCATGGTGAAGCCGAGAAAGATGGCCGACGCAATCACCATTGCCTGCGCGACGTTGGTCGGCAACAGGAAAAGCATGGCCTTCTCGATGTTGTTGTAGACCGTGCGCCCCTCCTTCACTGCTGCCGAGATCGAGGCGAAGTTGTCGTCGGCCAGGATCATCCCGGCGGCCTCCTTCGTCACCTCGGTGCCTTTGATACCCATGGCCACGCCGATGTCGGCTTTCTTGAGCGAAGGCGCGTCGTTTACGCCATCGCCTGTCATCGCCACGATTTGGTTATTGGCCTGGATGGCCTTCACAAGGCGCAGCTTGTGTTCAGGGCTGGCACGCGCGAAGACATCAACAGTGCGAACGCGTTCCTGCAACGTCGCGGTGTCCATGCCCTCGATTTCGGTGCCCGTGATCGCCGTCTTCCCGTCGCCGAGACCGAGCATCTTGGCGATGGCCGCGGCGGTGATCTTGTGATCGCCCGTGATCATGGTGACCCGGATGCCACCGCCATGGCACTCCTTCACAGCCTCGATGGCCTCTTTGCGCGGCGGATCGAGCAAGCCGATCAGGCCGAGCAAGACGAGCGTCCGTGGCAAGTCGGCCGCGGTGAGACTGCCGGCCTTCACATTCGGATTCTCAAGCCACGCCAGCGCCAGCACACGTTCGCCTTGAGCCGCAAGTCCGTCTGATTGTTTCAAGAAGTGCTCGCGGTCGAGGGGCCTCGGCGGGCCGTCGGCGGTCTGCTGGCGATCGCAGTGATCGAGGATCACTTCCGGGGCGCCCTTGACCAGCAGCACCTGCTCGCCGCTCGCAGCCTCATGGAGCGTCGCCATGAACTTGTGCTCGGATTCGAAGGGAATGGCATCGATACGCGGAGCTGCTGCCTGCTCTGCCTGCCGATCCATACCGAGCTTGGCCGCGAACGGATAGAGCGCCCCTTCCGTCGGATCGCCCTCCACTTTCCAGCGGCCTTCCTCCAGAAACAGCTCCGCATCGTTGCAGAGCATTGAGACCCGCCCCATGAGCGCGAGTACCGGCTCCCTGCCCGCGGCCTCTCCGTCCTTTCTGATCTCCCCCTTCGGCGAATAACCGTCGCCTGTAATTTGATATGCTGACTCAGCCGTAACGGCGGACACCACCATCATTTCCATGAGCGTCAGCGTGCCCGTCTTGTCCGAGCAGATCCGCGACACCGATCCAAGCGTCTCGACCGCGGGCAATCGCCGGATGATGGCGTTGCGCTGCGCCATGCGCTGCACGCCGATGGCCAGGGTAATCGTGATGAGCGCGGGTAGTCCCTCCGGAATAAGCGATACCGCGATGCCGACAACGGCCTGGAACAACTCCACAAAGTCCATACCCTTCACCCACTTCCCGTAGGCGAATATCAGTACGCTGATCACCCCGATCGCAGCGGTGATGGCGTAGCCGAATTTCTTGACCTGGCGCAGCAACGGAGTCTCGAGCGCACTGACATTGGCGAGCAGCTGGTTGATGCGGCCGAGCTCGGTCTCGCTGCCGGTCGAGACGACCACTCCGGTCGCGCGACCGGACGTGACCATGGTGCCGGAAAACGCCATGCTCTCGCGATCCCCGACCGTTGCGTTCACAGGTACTGCATCGACACCCTTCTCCGCCGGCACCGATTCGCCGGTGAGGGCGGCCTCTTCGGTCCGCAGGTTCTTTGTCTCGATGAGCCGCAGGTCTGCAGGAATCTTGTCACCCGACTCCAGGAGCACGACGTCGCCCGGAACAAGTTGCTCCGCAGCAATCATGCGGCTCTCGCCACCGCGCACCGTCCGCGCCTCCGCGGACAGCATGTTGCGGATGGAGTCCAGTGCCTTCTCGGCCCTGCCCTCCTGAATGAACCCGAGCAGCGCGTTGAGAATGACCACAGCAAAAATGATTGCCGCATCAACCCAAAGGTTCAGCATCAACTTGGTGAATCCCGCGGCGAGCAGCACGTAGACCAGGATGTTGTTGAACTGCGCGAGAAACCGGGCAAACGGTCCCTCCTTCCTGCCTTCCGGCAGACGGTTTGGCCCGTATTTCCGAAGGCGGACCGCGGCCTCAGCCGGATCGAGACCTTTCTCCCGGCTGGTGCCGAGTCGCTCCACGACCTCTTGTTGAGATATCGCGTGCCAGGCAACAATCTCGCTGACCGGGTTCGCATTCACTGCTGTGCTCATGCGTCTGCAAGGAAGAAAAGCTTGCGACCTGGAATTCCAGAAACCGATCGTCCAAGGCTGGCAGTCGGCACCAAATCCGGTACGATCGCATTCAAGTACGCGTCGGTGAGCGCGAGCATCATCGCACCGTCCCTCGCCAAATACAACTCAAGGAGCAATTGCCGCCCAGGCTGACGACCAGGGTCGATACAGCCGACAGCACGCGAGCGGATACCGAGCGATATCGGGTGCAACGCGTCGACGAACTTCTCGTCCGTAAGATCCGAAGACCCCACGATGCAACGAACGCTCACCAAGGCAACGTATCTAGCCGTGTGGTGAGCTTTCTACCTCTCGCTTGCATCGCAGCTCGCCGAGCTTCTTGGTCGATTGACGGCCTTGACACGTCAGCAACGCTTACCTAGCGCCAACGCGCTCGGTTCGCATCACCCTCGCCTTCCTCTCGTTGTGCTGCACGAGAGCGAGACAGTATTTCCGCAAAGCGTGCCGCTCGACCTATCTGCCGGTTCCATCATTTAGCTGGATGGTGATCACATCCATCGGTCGCCAGTACGTATCAAAGCCATCGCTGTAGTCTTGGCGAACCGTGCCTATGTTGAGTTTGCACTGGCCCGTCTGCCGAAAGATCGGCCGCACAAGTCCATCTTCCACCCAGGCGCACACGTGCTTGCCAAGGCGGATTGCACCTAACGAACGATCGTAGACAAGGCCAGCAACTCTAATCTTGTAGCTGTTGTATGGTTTGCATTCGGACGCTGCCCAATCTCCATTAACGTATTTATCGCACAAGGTCGCTGATACCCACGCGCGATTTAGATCAGGGTTGGAACGGAATTCCAGGAAGGCTGCGCCGTTTGGCGTGCGCCAGACACTAGGAACTTTCGCAACAAAAACGGATTTGGAATGCGCCGTCACAGGTACGGCCAGCAGGAAAATCGTCGACAGTAACACAACCACTGTCTTCATTCTTGCCTCCTTTTGCATGTGCTCAACGTCGAAATGTTCGCAGCAGTGTGCACCGGAGAAAAATAAACTCACCGTTTGTATTCGCCGATGTGTGTCGATTTTCGTTCGATCCGAAAATCCTTTCGTTGTCGGCCCCGACAATGAGAGTGTCGCGCGGAGAGAAGTCCGAACCGTATCCGAGATCAAGACTGTAGACAACGTAAGTTCACCGCGCGTAACAATCGCGCGACGGTGCAGTCTGACGTGTTCTCGATCGTCCCGTTGGTCGCTTATAGTTGGTGGTGACCGGCGCAACTTTGCGACCGCTATCGACCGTAAGGAGCAGCACCCTGACGGAGCTTTCTCGACGCGATTGGCTGCTGATCAGTGCGGCCGCAACCAGCAGTTTTTTGTATCCAGCCATGGCCAATGCATCGAAACAAGATCGAATTCGCCTCTCCTTGAATGAAAATCCGTTCGGTCCCTCGCCCCGGGCGGTGGAGGCGATCAAGGCCCACCTGACCGGTCTCAGCCGCTATACCGGCGACGAACTCACCGAGCTGACGCGGACGATTGCCGCGCACGAGAATGTTGCTGCCGAGCAGGTCGTACTCGGCGAGATTCTCGACGTGCTCGGCCTGTATCTGTCGGCCGGCGGCGGTACCGGCGGCGAGTTCATCTATTCCGAGCCCGGCTATACTGCGCTGGTCGATGCCGTCTCGCCCGCCGGCGGCATCGTGGTCGGCGTTCCCCTCAACGACCGACTCGAGAACGACCTCCCCGCCATCGCCGGCAAGGTCAATGGACGGACACGCGCAGTCTATCTCGTCAATCCGCATAATCCGAGCGGCACGGTGAGCGAGGCGGCGCAGTTCATCGAATTCGTGCACGATCTCTCCAAGCGCACGCTCGTCATCGTCGATGAGGCCTATCTCGAATTCACGCCGGATTTCGAGAAGCGAACCGTCGCCGGCCTCGTTCGCAACGGCGATCAGGTCGCCGTCTTCAGGACATTCGCGAAAATCTACGGACTCGCCAGCCTTGCCATCGGCTACACGCTGGCGCCCGCCGAGTTGGCCAAGTCGGTGAAGCAGCTCGGCATCGGCGCATTTTTCGGCCTCAATCGGCTCAGCCTGGTCGCTGCAAACGCCAGTCTGAAAGATACAGATTATGTGCCGTCAGTTCGCGCGAAGGTCACGGTCGAGCGCGATGCCTGGTACGAGCTGTTCCGGCAACGAAAGGTTCGCTTCACGGACTCGCAGGGCAATTTCGTGTTCTTCAACTCCGGCCGGCCGCAACAAGCCATTGCGTCCTTGCTCGCAGCACAAGGCATCGACATCGGTCGTAGTTATCCACCGCTCGATACCTGGGTGCGCATTTCGATCGGCTTGCCGGAGGAAAACGCGATCGCCCGGCGGGCTGTCGCGGACCTGTTGCGCGCGACCTGAGCCGCTATGACGGAGGCCTATGCTCACTCACATATTTGATGTTCTGAAAGGCCTGCAGTCCTTCGACCCCGCCTTCCGAGCCGACGCCGCTGTCCTTGTAGCCCCCGAACGGCGTCTCCGGTAGCGATGCCTGCCAGTGGTTCACGACGACGTTGCCGGCTTCGATGCCGTCGATCACGGCGCCGGCATTGCGCATGTCGTTGGTCATCACATAAGACGCAAGTCCGAACGGAAGCCGGTTGCAGAGACGGATGGCGTCTTCCGCCGTATCGAACGCAGTTGTCGCGGCGATCGGGCCGAACGGCTCCACGTTCGAGACCAGGCAATCCTCATCGACCTTCGCGATCAAGGTCGGGCTGTAGAAGCAGCCCTCGCCTCCGATCCGCTTGCCGCCGACCGGAACCGCGATCTGTCGCGAGCGGGCATCATCCAGGAAACGGTCCATCGCCTCCAACCGGCGGGCATTGGCCAGCGGGCCCATTCTCGTCGCCGGATCGAGGCCGTTTCCAACCTTGATGGCTCTTGCGAGCTCGGCGAAGCGCGCGACAAAGCGATCGTGGATCGCGCGATGCACGTAGAACCGCGTGGGTGACGTGCACACCTGCCCCGCATTCCGGTATTTCGCCGTCACCGCAGAGAGTGCCACAGCCTCCGGATCGACGTCTTCGAAAATCACCACGGGTGCGTGACCGCCGAGTTCCAGGGTCATTCGCTTCATGCCCTGCACCGCCAGCGATGCGAGCTGTTTCCCGACCGAGGTCGAGCCCGTGAAGGTGATGCCGCGAATGATCGGAGAGCCGATCAGCTTCGCCGATATCTCCGCGGGATTGCCAAACACGACGTTCAGCACCCCATCCGGCAGACCGCTCTCCTGCAGCAGTGCGGCAATGGCAAGTGCGGTCGCCGGCGTTTCTTCCGACGCCTTGATGATCACGGAGCAACCAGCGGCGAGCGCGCCGCTGATCTTCCGCGACGGCGTAATTGCCGGCGCATTCCAGGATGCGAAAGCGGCGATGGGACCGATCGGTTCGCGCAAAGCGAACTGCATGGCCCCTCGCGTTCGCGGCGGAATGACCCGCCCGTAGGCGCGTCGCCCCTCCTCTGCATTCCAGCTGAAGATTCCCGCGGCCTGCTCGACTTCGGCCTTTGCTTCGGCGATCGGTTTGCCGAGTTCCAGCGTGATCAGCGTCGCGATCTGGTCCCGCCGCTCGAGCATCAGGGCCGACGCGTGCTGCAGCACCCGCGCCCGCTCGACCGGAGACGTGCGCCGCCACCGCTCGAAACCTGCGGCCGCGGCAACCAAGGCTTCGTCCAGATCGGCCTCGGTCGCATGCGGGAGCTCGGCGAGGACACCTCCCGTCGCCGGATTGTAGACCGGCTCACCCTTTCGCGCGTCAAGGCCGATCCATCGGCCGCCGACGAACAGCCTCAGTTCAGGATAGTCCACTGCCATACGGACGCTCTCGTGCTTGCGTGTTGACCGGGAGTGACCTCATTTCTCCGTGAGCAGCGGGCAGTTACCGTCCTTCAAGGAACGAAACGCCTTGTCGCCCGAAACGGTGGCGAGGACCTTGTAGTAGTCCCACGGATACTTCGAATCCGACGGTTGCTTCACCTGCAGAAGGTACATGTCGCGCAGCACACGGCCATCCTCGCGGATGGTGCCGTTCACCGTGTAGAAATCGTTGATGGGCGTCTTGCGCATCTGTTGTGCGACGACCGTTCCTTCATCGCTCTTGGTTGCCTCCACTGCCTTGAGGTAATGCGTCACGGCACCGTAGACGGCGGCCTGAAGGCTGCCGGGCGCCTTGCCATTGAAGCGCTCCATGAAGCGCTTGCTCCATGCGCGGGTCTTGTCGTTGAGGTCCCAATAGAAGCTGTCGGCAAACATCAGGCCCTTGGCGCTGTTGAGACCGAGGGCGTGAATGTCGGGAAGGTTCACGAGCAAGGCCGCGATATTCTGGCCGCCATCGGTCAGACCGAACTCATTGGCCTGCTTGAGCGAGTTCATCATGTCTGCTCCCGCATTTGCGAGGCCGACCACCTGGGCCTTCGATGCTTGCGCCTGCAGCAGGTACGAGGAGAAGTCGGACGTATTGAGCGGGGCTCGGGCCGACCCGAGCACCTGGCCCCCGTTCGCGGTGACCACCTTGGCCGCCTCCGCTTCCAAGGCATGCCCGAAACTGTAATCTGCGGTCAGGAAGTACCAGCTCTTCAGCCCCCTATGCACCAGCGGTGCGGTCGCGACATTGGCAAGTGCGTAGTTGTCATACGCCCAATGGATGCCGACCGGTGAGCAGGCCTTGCCCGTGAGGTCGGGCGTCCCGGGGCCGGTCGCCAGCAGGACCTTGTTCTTGTCGCGCGAGAGCTGCTGAACAGCGAGCGCGACCGCCGAGGACACGACCTCGGTAATGGTGTCGACTCCCTCGGTGTCGTACCAGCGCCGTGCAATGCCAAGGCCGATGTCCGCCTTGTTCTGATGATCGGCAGACAGGACCTCGATCGGAACGCCGGCGACCTTGCCGCCGAAATCCTCAACCGCCATTTTCGCGGCAAGCACCGCACCTGCGCCGACATTGTCGGCGTACGGACCCGACATGTCCGTGAGCACGCCGATTTTCACGACGCCGCCCGAAATCTCGGCCGCAGCCGGCGTGGCCGCCAGAGCAGCCGACACAGCCAGCACGATGGAACGAAGATTCATTTGCCCTTGTCCTCCCCTTTAATTGAAAATTGCAATTACCCTTTGCCGGCCGTCCGGCTGATCTCCTCGAGCACCGGCAGCAGGTAACCAATGAACGCCTGAGGGTCCTCGCTCATCGGAAAATGGCCGAGGCCTTTCATGATGGTGGCTTGGGCACCCTTCGCGCTTGCAGCAACAGCCATCGTTTCCTCGGGCGTACACGAATAGTCGTATTCGCCGGAAAGCAGGAACAATGGACAACGCGATGTATCGATCTGCGCGACGCGCTGGCGGATGTCGCCGTCAATCTTGTAGAAATGCAGGTCGCCCTTGAAGACACCGGGACCGCCCTGCATGTAATGCCACAGCGTTTCCCAGCGCTCCTTGACCGGCGCCTTCGGTCCGACCAGGCCGGAGACGATCGCCGCGCACACTTCGCCGCCATGCACATCGGGCCGGTGCAGGAAGTTGAGATCATAGTAGGGGTCAACGTGAGCACCCGCCTGCAGACCGATAATCGCGCGGAAGCGATCGGGGTGCTCCAGCGCCAGATGCAGCACGATGCGTCCGCCGATCGAGCATCCCATCACGATGGGCTTGTCCAGCTCGAGCGCCTGCATGATCTCGAGGATCATCGTGGTGTATTGCTGCGAAGTGAGCTGATATTCCTCGTCGTGCCAGCCCGCGGGCGGTGACGACTTCCCGTGCCAGGGCATATCGAAAGCGATCACCCGATGACGGGCAATGATGTCCCGGTGATTCATCAGCGCCCGATATTGCCGGCCATCCGAACCGGCCGTGTGCAGGCACAATAGCGGCACGCCCTGCCCGGCCTCCTCGACATAAAGGCGGTGCGGCCGGCCCAGCAGTTGAAGATTCATGTAGCGGCCGACGATCGGTTCAAAGCTCGCGCTCATGCTGCAACTCCCGCCCGCAGCTTGGCGAGGCTTTCCTTGAAGTAACGAAGGTTCGCCATGAAGACCTGGAGGTTTCCCTCGGCCTTCAGGACGCGGCGCTTGATCAGCGCCATCAGATCATGCGAACCGGGCTGCGGGTCGGCCTGCCAGAATTTTGCCCACTCCTCCTGCGGCGCACGCAGTGCGAACGACCAGGAGGGCATCACGAAGGGGCCCCGCGCCACGGACGAGACTCGTCCCTCCACAATGTTTATCAGCCACTGCGTCGAGCCGACCTCGAGCAGGAAGTTGGTCGAGAGGAAACGGCCGCGGCGAACCAGGCCGGCGTCGGCGTTTACACGCTCTTTCAATTGCTCAATCATCACGATCTCCCTGTTGTGCGAGCTGCACCAGCGCGTCGATCGCGAGGACACCCTCTCCTTTTGGACGGACGATGAGGGGATTGATTTCTGCGTCGATCACGCCGCGCTCGCTATATTCGGCAAGTTTCGAGAATGCGACAATAGCGCGGGCCAGTGCCTCCAGATCACCGACCGGCCGGTTGCGAAAGCCCTGGAAGATGCGGGAGATGCTCAGCTCCTCGATCATCTCGCGCGCGCCAGCGAGGTCGACCGGCGCAAGGCGAATGCTGCGATCGCGATAGATCTCCGTGTAAATGCCGCCGGCTGCGAGCAGCACGATCGGCCCTGCGTCCGGGTCACGCCGATACCCGAGCAAGACCTCGCCGAGACCCGAGGTCATGGGCTGGACGAGGACATGGCGCAGCGCAATCCCGGGGCAGTTCGCGGCCACAGAGGCGGCGATGCGCAGGATCGCGGCCTTGAGCTCCTCCGCGTTGGTCACGTTGAGCGCGACGCCGCCGACATTCGTCTTGTGTGCGATCTCTGCGGAGAGCGCCTTGACCGCGACGGGATAGGAGAACGGCAGATCCAGCTTCGATCCGTCAGCCGGAAGCGACACGCTCGGCGCATGGTCTATTCCGAGGCCTGCGAGCAGCACATAGGCTTCGAGTTCGTCGAGCTGTCGCGTGCCGGACGAGAGTGGAGCGGCCGGCGGCGCCGGGCGCGGCCTGCGCCTCTTGTAGGCTGCCGCGATCGCGTCGGCGCAGGCTTCCGGAGTCCTGAAGTTCGGCACATCGGCTTGCCCAAGCAGACGTAATGCGTCCGGCGCATCCGGCACCAGGAATGCGGCAAGCGGCTTTCCGGATGCCGCGCTGTCGATCACGGGCCTTACCGCGAGCTCGGGCTGAAACCGCGCCGAAGATCCCGTGACCGCGACCACCATGTCGAATTCAGGTGCCGCCAGCATCGCCTCAAGCGAAGCTTTCATGACGTCATAGCGCGTTCCGGCAAGCGTCAGATCGACGATCCGCTCGTGCTGCACGGCGACGCCCGCAGCGCCAATGGCGGCGAAGGTCTCTTTCGAAGGTGTGACGACCTCAATTCCCCTGCCCGCCAGACCGTCCACCACCATCGCCGCGCCGCCACCGGTGGTGGTGAGGATGCCGACCCGAGGGCTTCGGCCCGTGGTTGCGCCGAGGGCAACGCGTTCGAGCAACGGCAACACTTCGAGCAGGGTTTCGAAATTCTCGACCCGCGCGATGCCGCAATCGGCCAGGAAAGCGTCGGCGACGTCATCCTCGCCGGCGAGCGCGCCGGTATGCGACAGCGCCAATTCCGCCGCCACTGGCGAACGCCCGAGCTTGTAGGCTGCGATCGGCTTGCCGCGCGCCGCCGCGCCGAGCGCGAATTCTCTGAGATCGTCGGCGTGCCGCAGGCTTTCGAGAAACAGCATGTAGCTGGTGATCTTGGGATCATCGAGCGTCGCCGCGCATATCTCGCCGAGACTGAGGTCGCTTTCGTTGCCGACCGACACCAGGCCCGCAAAGCCTACGCCGCGTGCCTTGCCGCGCGATATCAATCCGCCAAGCATGCTGCCGCTGTGGGAGGCGACGAAGGTGCCGCCAACCGGAAGATCCGGCTCCGCAAACGCGGCGTTGGCTGTGAGGATCGTGCGGTGGTGCAGGTTGATGGCGCCAAGGCTCGACGGCCCCAGGATGCGCAGCCGCGAATCCCTGCACAGCGATTTGAGGCGCGCGACCCGCGCAGGTCCCGCATTGCGATCTTCGGAAAAGCCTGTCGCCAGGATCGTCGCCACGGGCACACCCAGGCGCGCGCATTCCTCGACCGCCTCCAGGGCCTGCTCCGTCGGCGTCAGGATGAAGGCGTGGTCCGGGACGGCGGGCAGCGCCGACAATGACGGCCATGCCTGCTCGCCCGCGATCTGCGCGCGACGAGGATTGATAGGATAGATCGTGCCTTCGTATCCGGCCTGCCTCAGATAGCGCAGCGGCCGCGACGACGTCTTGGTGCTGTCGTCGGAGGCGCCGATCAGCGCGATGCTTCTGGGCGCGAGCAGCGGTTGAACGAAGCCGGTGTCCGCCATGGCCCTACTCGGCCGCCCGAACCTGGACGCCGCGCTGATCGAAACGGCGCTCGAAGACGTCTTCGGCAATCCGGTTCTTGAGGATCTCGATCGAGCCGCCGGCGATCATCCAGCCGCGCGTGCGCCGCATACAGTACTCCGCCAGCCCTTCCGTGCTGTAGCCGAGACCACCCATGATCTGCACCGCCTCGTTGGCGGCATCGAAACCCGCCTGATTGCAAGCCAGCTTCGCCATGGCGGTGTGGTACGCCGAGGGCAAGCCTTCCTTGACGCTGGCAGCGCGGTAGAGCAGCAATTGCGCGGAATCGAGCTTGGTCGCCATGTCCGCAAACTTCCACTGCAGGCCCTGGAATTCGCACAACAGCCGTCCGAACTGGCGGCGCACCAGCGCGTGTTCCCGCGCCAGATTGAAGGCATAGCGGCCAAGCGCGAGCGAGCGCGACGAATTGCCCAGCCGTTCAACGTTGAAGCCCGATATCTGCTTCTTGAAGCCGCCGGGGCCGAGCAGAACGTTGCTCTTGTGAACCCGGCAGTTCTCGAAATACAGCGGGCTCCACTCTTCTCCGCTCATGAACGAGGACGCCTTGCCGACCGTGAAACCCGGCGTTCCACGCTCCACCAGCACTGAGCCGATGCCTCCGACGCCTGGCCCGAAGCGCAGGTAGACCAGGAACAGGTTGGCATCCGGGCTGTGGGTTCCGAACACCTTGCTACCGTCGATCACATAGTGATCGCCATCGGCCTTTGCGGCGGTCCTCATCTCGGTCGCGGCGGAACCTGCGTCCGGCTCGCTCATGCCGAGGCTGATAACGGCCCGGCCTCCGAGCAGGTCGGGCAGATAGCGGGCCTTCTGCTCGGCGCTGGCATATTCCACGAAGGTGCGGATCGGCCCGAAATTGCCGGCCTGTACCACATCGGCGCTGCGGGGACAGACGGAGGCAATCTGTTCGATCGCGATCACGGAATCCAAGAGCGTTCCACCCTGACCGCCGTCTGCCGGGTCAAAGGCGATGCCGAGCAGCCCCTGATCCGCCAGCAGCCGCGCCACATCGAACGGAAACCGCGGGTCATGCGCGCGGGCAAGCGCGCCCTCGGTAAGATTGCCCTCGGCAAAACGGCGCACCGAGTCCGCGAACATCTGCTGCTCTTCTGAGAGACTGAAATCCATCTGCACCGGGCCAGGAAGAACGATACTGACGCCTGTTTTCCAGCCAAAGCATTGCCCGGCAACTGAACATAGATTATAAGGTCATGATATTTTGTTATGGCCACAAATGCTCCCGCCGCTCAATCCGCTGCACGTGTTTGAAGTAACGGCCCGCCTGCAAAGTTTCACCCGGGCGGCGGAAGATTTGCGCGTGTCGCAACCTGCCGTGAGCCGCCAGATCCAGACGCTGGAGAATTTTTTCGGCTTTCGGCTGTTTGAGCGCGACAAGCTCGGCATCAGGCTGACGCCGGAGGGCGAGGAGCTGCAGCGTCAGATTTCGCCGGCGTTTCGCGTTATCGAAACAGTCACGCAGCGGCTGGTCGCGAGCGGAAAATCGGAGCCGTTGCGACTGCGGGTCTACACGACCTTCGCGGCAAAATGGCTGATTGAGCGTTTGCCTTCATTCTACGCCGCCTATCCCGGCATTAGGCTCAGCATCAGCAATGCGGTGGCGCCGGTCGATTTCGAGAAGGAGAAGGTCGACCTCGCAATCCAGTTCGGCGGCGGCAAATGGCCGGGCGTTGAAAGCGAGCTGCTGTTCCGCGACCTTCTGCAGCCGGTTTGCAGCCCCACCTTGCGGCGCAAGGCGAACCTGCATTCGATCGACGACCTGAAGCGGGTGCCGATGCTGCATTCGCATTATCGGCGGACAGACTGGGCGGACTGGCTGATGGCCTGCAATCGTCTCGATCTCTTGAATGACGCAGGCATCTCGTTTCCGAGCTCGGTGCTGACCTATCAGGCCGCGACCGAAGGGGTCGGCGTGGCGATAGGACAGCTCCACCTCCTCCGCAACGAATTGCGCGACGGCTCGCTCGTGACGCTGTTCGAACAACCGCTCGAACGCCCGTTGGCGCACTATGCGGTCTGGCCGAAAAACCGCCCCCTGCCGAAAAAGGCGCGCAGCTTTCTCGCCTGGCTGAGAAGCCGCATGAGCGATTTTCAGCGGTAGCCCGCCGGGTCTCTCAATGCGCGATCAACAATGGAACGGTCGCGTCCCGCAACAGGGCGCGGGTCACGCCGCCGAAGATCATCTGGCTCGCTCGCGCGTGGCTGTAAGCACCGACCACGATCAGGTCGCGGGTGTGGCGCCCGGCAAAACCAAGGATGGCATCGGCGACCGAAGCGCCGTTGGAGTGGATCCGCTCGACGGTCACCTTTACGCCATGGCGAGACAAATACAGTCCGACATCGGCGCCGGGCTCTTCGCCATGCCGGGCATTCTTGTGCGAATCCACCAGGAGAACAGTCACCGACTGCGCGGCTGCAAGCAGCGGAAGAGCATCCTTGATGGCACGGCGTGCCTCACGGCTGGCATTCCAGGCGACCACGATGTGCTCCGCCGCGGTCCCACTCCAATGCTCGGGCAACAGGAGGACGGGTACACCAGTGGCGAGCAGCAGGGATTCCGCCGACCACTCCTGCGGCAGGCCGCCTGACCGTGGACTGCCGACGATCACCAGATCGGAATGCAGCGCGTTCAGGGCGGACGCCTCATTGGCTTCACCGGGAGGGATGCAACGAAACTCGCAACTGATGTCCTCGCGGGTGGAGACAGTCGCGAAGCTTTGGCTCGCGGCCTTTGTCGCAGCCAGTTCGCTTGCCGTATGGCGCTGAATGAGTTCGCGAACCGCGGCCTGCCCTCGGACGAAGGATTCGGACGGATTGCCGTCCCAGCCGAATGGCACCACGAAGATCCCGACCAGATGGGCGCGGTGACGGAATGCGAGTTTGACGGCATAGTCGGCACGCGCCTCGCCGGCAGG
This sequence comes from Bradyrhizobium sp. Crot121, assembly GCF_059512385.1. Taxonomy (NCBI): domain Bacteria; kingdom Pseudomonadati; phylum Pseudomonadota; class Alphaproteobacteria; order Hyphomicrobiales; family Nitrobacteraceae; genus Bradyrhizobium; species Bradyrhizobium sp. Crot121. The sequence continues at coordinate 50,506 of NZ_JCAMOR010000015.1, forward strand.
CGACGGATCGAAGAAGACGGCTATCGTTCTCAGCGGCACGGAAAACTCCCCAGCGAATTGTTGAAAACACGTAGCGCGCAGCAAGACGACAGCGATTGACGTGGATCAATCGCACCGGGTTGAACGCCGGGAGCAGCCGATCACCAATTCTAACTGACGTCACCCGCAACCGTCCCCGCTTCAATCTTGCCAGGGAGGCGTTCTCTCGTCGCGCTCATGGAGGAGGTCCAGCGCTTCTCGAACTTCGTCGTCTTCCAGACAATCGAGGACCCTGCTTCCCTCCTCTGCCTGCTGTTTTTTGGTCTGGAGACTTTTTGGGGTACCGATCCCGGGTTCGGTGGTAACCACGTTCTTCTTGTCGGCCATGGACCTGTCCTCGGTGATCAGAAAGCGAGCGCGCCGTCTCGCTGCGCAATTGGACAGAGCATGGGGCATTCGCGGCGGTGCGGGTTGAGCGAAATCAACTTTGTCGCGCGCATTGATGTGCCGGTCGCTCGGAACCTACTTGGAACACGGCTCACGGGACCGGCGTTCGGCAGAATTTGCGTTACGTCAACAGCCCGCGGATGCGGCGGTGCAAGATTGCAGACAAGCTCTGCAACCAAAGGCACTGACCGATGCAAGATCAAATCGAAGACATCAAAGGAGGCGCGCAAGCCGGCGATGCGTCTCATTCGCCCGCGCCTGCGCCCGCCTCGCATCTGCCTGTGCCGGTCCGCCCAAGCGGCAAACGGCGCGGTTTGCGGATCACGGTGGCGCTCCTCCTCGCTGCGCTCGGCGCCGGTGGCGGCGGCTATTACATCTGGAAGCAAATGCATCCGCCGCTGCCTGTCGGCATCAGCGTCGGCAACGGCCGTATCGAAGCCGATGAAATCGACATCAGCACCAAATATGCCGGACGCGTGTACGAGCTACTCGCCGATATCGGCGACATGGTTGCGCCCGGACAGATCGTGGCGCGGATGGATACCCGCGATCTCGAGCAATCGCTTTCTAAGTCGGTTGCGCAGGGCCGGCAGGCGCAGCGCGCCATCGAGGAAGCCGAGGCCGTGCTGACCCAGCAGCAGGCGCAGAAGACCCTCGCCGAGCAGGAAAACCAACGGACGGAATACCTCCATAAGAACGGCTGGGCGACCAAGGAATTGCTGGACCAGCGCAAGCAGCAGCTCGACGCGGCCACCGGCGCGCTCGCTGCGGCGCAGGCAAGGGTGCTCGAATCCCAACATGCGCTGGAGGCCGCCCAGCACGATGCCGGTCTCTACAGGGTGCAGATCGCCGACAACACTCTGGTGGCGCCGAAGGCGGGCCGGATCCAGTACCGCCTTTCCAATATCGGCGAAGTCCTCGCGGCCGGCGGCAAGGTCTTCACGATGCTGGATCTGACCTATGTCTACATGGACCTCTATTTGCCGACGACGGAAGCCGGCAAGGTGAAGGTCGGCGCTGACGCACGTATCGTTCTCGACGCCTACCCCGATCATTCGATCCCGGCGAAGGTCTCGTTCGTCGCGAGCCGGGCGCAGTTCACGCCGAAGACGGTCGAGACCAAGACCGAGCGCGACAAGCTGATGTTCCGCATTCGGGTCCGCATCGACCCGGAACGCCTGCTTGCGCATGCGGACGCGGTCAGAAGTGGCCTTCCCGGTGTCGCCTATGTCCGCTGGGATTCCGCGGTTGCATGGCCGACGACGCTGCAGGCTGCACCATGAACGGCAGCGACGATCCGGTCGCCGTCGTTCGAGCCCTCTCCCATCGCTACGGTTCGGTGACGGCGCTCGACTGCATATCGGCCGACATTCCTGCCGGACGCCTGGTCGGCTTGATCGGACCCGACGGCGTCGGCAAATCCTCCCTGCTCGCGATCCTCGCCGGTGCGCGGAAGATCCAGGAGGGTGCGGTCGCCGTGCTCGGCACCGACATCTCCAAGGCCGCCGAGCGCGCCCTGATCTGTCCGCGCATCGCCTACATGCCGCAAGGGCTGGGCAAGAATCTCTATCCCGACCTGAGCGTTAAGGAGAATGTCGAGTTCTTCGCGCGGCTGTTCGAGCAGTCGCGCAAGGAGCGCGAGTGGCGCATCAATGAGCTCCTGGAAAGTACCGGGCTTGCGCCGTTCGCCGACCGGCCAGCAAGCAAGCTGTCGGGTGGCATGCGGCAAAAGCTCGGGCTGTGCTGCTCGCTGATCCATGATCCCGATCTCCTGATCCTGGACGAGCCCACGACCGGCGTCGACCCGCTGTCGCGCCGCCAGTTCTGGGATCTCGTCGACCGTATCAGGGATCGCACGGCGAAAATGAGCGTGCTCGTCGCAACCGCCTATATGGAAGAGGCCGAGCGTTTCGACTGGCTGATGGCGATGAACGAGGGAAAGATTCTCGCGACCGGCTCGCCGTCCGACCTCAAACAGCAAACCGGCACCGACTCGATCGAAGACGCCTTCGTTGCCCTGCTCCCGCAGCGACAGCGTGCCGGCAACGAAAAGCCGATCGGTCCACCGCTCGACGGTCACGCCGAGCCCGTCATTGTTGCCAAGGACCTGACATGCCGGTTCGGCGACTTCACAGCCGTCGACCGCGTGAATTTCACGATCCGCCGCGGCGAAATCTTCGGCTTCGTGGGCTCGAACGGATCGGGCAAGTCGACCACGATGAAGATGCTCACCGGGCTGCTGCCGCCGTCCGAGGGCGAGGCGCTGATCTTCGGCGAAGTGCTGCGCGCCGGCGACCTCGAAGCACGCCGCCGCGTCGGCTACATGTCGCAATCCTTCTCCCTCTACGGGGAACTCACGGTTCGCCAGAACCTTGTCCTGCACGCGCGGCTGTTTCACCTGTCTCTGGCGTTTGCGGAGGCACGCATCGCGGAGCTGATCGAGAAATGCGACCTCGCCGACTATCTCGATGACCTCGCCTCTTCGCTCCCGCTCGGAATCAGGCAGCGGTTGTCGCTTGCGGTCGCCGTCGTCCATAAGCCGGACCTCTTGATCCTGGACGAGCCGACCTCCGGCGTCGACCCGTTGGCGCGCGACCAGTTCTGGCAGCTTCTGATCGACCTGTCGCGCAATCAAGGGATGACCATTTTCGTCTCGACGCATTTCATGAACGAGGCGGCGCGCTGTGATCGGCTGTCGCTGATGCACGAAGGACGCGTGCTTGCCTCCGACACGCCGGCCGGATTGATCAAGGCGAGAAACGCCAAGAGCCTGGAGGATGCGTTCATCAGCTTCCTCGAACGGGAAACGCCGGGCACGGCATCCACCGTGACTCTCGAGCAGCCGCAAGCCGAACCGGACAAGACCGCCGGCCGCGAAAGCAGACGCTCCTTTTTCAGCTTTCGGCGGCTGTTCGCCTATACGATACGCGAGGGCCTCGAGCTGATGCGCGATCGTATCCGGCTGATGTTCGCCCTGTTCGGCACCGCGCTCCTGATGATCGTATTCGGCTTCGGCATTTCGGCCGACGTCAACAATCTCAGCTTTGCCGTGCTCGATCGCGACCAAACGCCCGAAAGCCGTGCCTATCTGTCGGAGCTGAGAGGATCGCCCTATTTCCTCGAAAAGCCTCCGCTGACCGACTATGCCGATCTCGATCGTCGCCTGAAGAACGGCGACATCTCGGCCAGCGTCGAGATTCCGCCAAACTTCGGCCTCGACATCAAGCGCGGGCGGCCCGCCTATGTCTCCGCGTGGATCGACGGCGCCATGCCGTTCCGCGCCGCAACCATTCGGGGTTACCTGCAGGGGATGCACCAGCTCTATCTGAGCGATCCCGTGCTGAACACGACGCAGGCGGCGTCTCCCCTGCCCGCCAATATCGAGGTCCGGTTCAAGTACAACCAGGATTTTGACAGCATCTACGCCATGGTGCCGTCGACCCTCGCGATGATGCTCGCGCTGTTCCCGGCCATCCTGATGGCGCTTGCGGTCGTTCGCGAGAAGGAGCTCGGCTCGATCACCAACCTTTACGTTACGCCGGTGACGCGGCTGGAATTCCTCGTCGGCAAACAGCTTCCTTACGTCGCCGTCGCGCTGATCAATTTCATTATCATGTTCGCGATGGCGGTCTTCATCTTCAACGTGCCGCTGAAGGGCAGCTTTGTGGCGCTGCTGGCCGGCACGGTCATCTACGTCTTCACGACGACCGGCTACGGCATGCTGATCTCGACCTTCTGCACGACCCAGATCGCCGCGCTGTTCGGCACCGCGATCCTCACCATCCTGCCAGCCCAGCAGTTCTCGGGCATGATGACGCCCGTCTCTTCGCTTTCCGGTTCGGCGCAGCTTATCGGCCTTTGCTTTCCGATGAGCTATTACCGCCCGATCAGCGTCGGCGCCTTCACCAAGGGCCTGGGCCTTGCCGATCTCGGTTCGAGCATCCTCATGCTGCTCGTCTTCGTCCCCGTGCTGACCGCGCTGAGCATGATGCTGCTCCCCAAGCAGGAGCGCTGAGACGATGCGCTCCCTCTCCAACATCGTCTGGCTCGGCACCAAGGAGCTGCGCAGCTTTTTCAGCGACTGGGTGCTGCTCGGGTTCGTGATCTACTCATTCTCGCTTGCCGTCATTAGCCAGGCGCAAAGCAATTCACAGGAAGTGTTTCATGCCTCGATCGGGCTGGTCGACGAAGACCATTCGGAATTGTCCCGCCGGATCACGCATGCGTTCCTGATGCCCTATTTCAAGGAGCCGGTGGCGATCGCGCAAGCCGATATCGAACATCTGATGGATACCGGCAAATACACTTTCGTCATCGATATTCCCCCCAACTTCCAACGCGACATCTTGGCGGGTCGCCAGCCCGGACTGCAGATCAATGTCGACGCCACCGCGATGATCCAGGCCGGCCTGGGATCGGGCTACGCGCAACAGATCATCAATACCGAGATTGCTCAGTTCGTGTCGCAGGTGGAACGCGTGCCGGAATCGCCAGTCAACCTGGCGGCCAGGATCGCGTTCAATCCCAACGTGATGACGGCCTGGTTCTCCAGCGTCATGGGCATCATCTCGAGCGTCACCATGCTCGCGATCATCCTCGCCGGTGCAGCGTTGGTACGCGAGCGTGAGCATGGCACGATGGACCATCTCCTGGTGATGCCGCTGAGCCCGTTCGAGATCGCGATGTCGAAAATCTGGGCCAACGGGTTCGTCATTGCGGTCGCGGTCGGCCTGTCGCTCTATCTGGTGGTCCGCTTGCTGCTGCAGATCCCGATTGCCGGCTCGATCCCGCTCTTCATGTTTGGAGCGATCCTCTATCTGTTCTTCGCGACCGCGATCGGGCTGTTCCTGGGCACTGTTGCGCGGTCGATGCCGCAGCTCGGCCTGCTCTACATGCTGGTCGCCGTTCCCATGAACGTCCTGTCCGGCGGCGCCACGCCGCTGGAGAGCATGCCGCCCTGGCTTGCGACAGTGATGCAGGCGTCGCCCTCGACCCACTTCGTGTCCTTCGCGCAGGCGATCCTCTATCGCGGCGCCGGGCTCGATGTGGTGTGGCCGCAATTCCTTGCCGTCGCCGGCATCGCCTCGCTGTTCCTGGTGCTGTCGCTGCTGCGTTTCCGGTCCACGCTCAGCTCGGCCTCGAACTAGTCATAACGATCACGTTCACGTGCTCGGCCGCCGGCTTGATCTTCGTCAACATCGAACGAGCTTGTCTAATGATGATTGATACGACCGGAGGTCGAACATGCGCAAATTCATCATTTTTGCCGCGCTCGGCGCGGCCGCTTCAATTGCAGCATCACACGATGTGCGCGCGGCGGACGCGGTGCCGAAATTTGACATCGCCAAAATCTGCAAAGCAGAGACGGCTGAGACGGTAGGGATCGGAGAGACCCTGGCGTCCTGCACGAAGGCCGAAGAGCAGGCGCGGACGCAAGTGGCTGGGCAGTGGAGCAAGTTCACGGCGAAGGACAAGGCGGCATGCATCAGCGAGTCCAGCATCGACGGCACGCCGAGCTATGTCGAGCTCCAGACCTGCCTCGAAATGGCCGCTGACGCGCATGCTACGACGGCAGCGCGAAAGTAGCCCGAAGCGCTATCGCCCCCTGAACCGCGGTTTCCGCCGTTCCAGGAATGCCGCCACGCCCTCTTTGTGATCCTCGGTCACGCTTGCCAGCGCGAACTGATCGACATCCATATGGCTAGCCAGATCATCGAGCGCGTGCGCGAGGCGGTTGACCGTGAGCTTTGTCATGGCGACCGAGATCGGCGGCTGCGCCGCGATCTTTGTCGCAAGCGTCATGGCCGCCTCAAGCGCCTTGCCGGGTTCGGCCACCTGCTCCACCAATCCCCATTCATAGGCCTCCGCGGCGGAGATGCGGTCGTCGGCGAGGATCACGGCCTGCTTGGTCCGTGCCGGTCCCATCAGATGCAGCATGCGCGGCACGCTCTGCCAGCTCATGTTCATGCCGAGCCCGATCTCGGGCACGCGCATATGGGCATCGCGCGCCATGACGCGGAAGTCGAGCGCAACCGCCAGCGCCACGCCACCGCCGATGCAAAAGCCCTCGATTGCGCCGATCGTGACCTGTTCCATGTCCTGCCAGGCCCGCGTCAGCCGCGGCCCCAGTTTCAGATGGCGGCGCAGCGTGCCGATGTCCATGGTGCGACGCGAACGGCCTTCGGCGTCCTTGAGATCGAAGCCGGCGCTGAAGGATTTTGCGCCGCCGGTGAGCACGACAACTGATGTCGCGCCGTCATCCTCGAAGCTGCGGGCCGCATCGGTGAGCTGGCGCAGCGCTTCTGGCGACAGCGCATTGATGCCGTCCCCGCGATCGAAGCGGACGACCGCGATCCGGCCTTCAGGGCCTAGGCCTTTTTCGATTTTTACGTATTCCGCCACGATTGCCTCCCTGTCATGGTCGAAATGCTAGCAGACTCTATGCCTCGACATCCCCCGGATTCTTCGCCTATCCTCGCCGCCATGAGCGATCATCATCACGACCACGACCATTCGGAACTGTCCGAGACCGAGCTGCGCGTGCGCGCGCTCGAAACGATCTTGACCGAGAAGGGCTATGTCGAGCCGGCCGCGCTCGACGCCATCATTCAGGCCTATGAGACCCGGATCGGCCCGCACAACGGTGCGCGGGTCGTCGCCAAAGCCTGGACAGATCCGTCGTTCAAGCAGGCGCTGCTGGAGGACGGCAGCAAGGCCGTCGGCACGCTCGGCCATGTCAGCCGCGTGGGCGACCATCTCGTCGTGGTCGAGAACACGCCGCAGCGCCACAACATGGTCGTGTGCACTTTGTGCTCCTGCTACCCCTGGGAAATGCTCGGCCTGCCGCCGGTCTGGTACAAGGCCGCGCCCTACCGTTCGCGCGCGGTGAAAGACCCGCGCGGCGTGCTCGCCGATTTCGGCGTGACGCTGCCGAAGGAGACCGAAATCCGGGTGTGGGACTCGACCGCCGAGACGCGCTTCCTGGTGCTGCCGATGCGGCCCGAAGGCACCGAGGGCTGGAGCGAGGCGCAGCTTGCGGACCTCGTGACACGCGATTCCATGATCGGCACCGGGTTCCCGAAGTGGCCGGGAGCGCCATCATGAACGGCGTGCACGACATGGGCGGCATGGACGGGTTCGGCAAGGTCGAGCCCGAGCCGAACGAGCCGATGTTCCATGCCGCATGGGAAGCGCGGGTGATGGCGATGGTGCGCGCGATGGGCGCGGCCGGCGCCTTCAACATCGACACCTCGCGCTATTATCGCGAAGCCTTGCCGCCGCACGTCTATCTTGCCAGTTCCTATTATAAGAAGTGGCTGCTCGGGCTCGAGGACCTTTTGCTGGACAAGGGGTTCATCGCAAAGGAGGACGTCGACACGGGCCATGCCGCGCAGCCGCCAAAGCCGCTCAAGCATGGCAAATTCGAGCTCGATGACGTCGAGCGCGTGATGGTACGCGGCAAGTTCGGCCGCGCGGCGCCGGCGCCCGCAAAGTTCAAGGCAGGCGACAGGGTGCGCGCGAAGAACATCCACCCCCTCACGCACACGCGGCTGCCCCGCTATGTGCGCGGCCATGTCGGCGTGGTCGAGCGCGACCATGGCTGTCACGTGTTTCCGGACTCCGCCGCAATGGAAGCCGGCGAGAACCCGCAGTGGCTCTACACCGTGGTGTTCGACGGGACCGAATTGTGGGGCCCGGAGTCCGATCCGACCGTCAAGATTTCGGTCGACGCCTTCGAGCCATATCTGGAGCGTGCCTGATGGACAGCGCCGCAGCCGCGCGCGCCACCGCCGCCGTCCCGAGCATCCCGCGCGACGATGAAGGCCCGGTGTTCCGCGAACCCTGGGAAGCGCAGGCCTTTGCGATGGCGCTAACGCTGCACGAGCGCGGCTTGTTCACCTGGAACGAATGGGCCGCAGCCCTCGCCGACCAGATCAAGCGCGCACAGGCGGAAGGCGATCCCGACACCGGCGAGACTTATTATCGCCACTGGCTCGCGACGCTGGAATATCTCGTCGCCGAAAAAGGCGTCGCCACTGCCGCCACCCTCCACCGCTACCGCGACGCCTGGGATCACGCCGCCGACCGCACCCCACACGGCAAGCCGATCGAACTGCGGCCGGAGGATTTTGCGGGCTAGCGTTGGGCGGCCGCATACTCCCGCCATCCCCTCTCCCGCAGCGTACACGCCGGGCATTCGCCGCAGCCGTAGCCCCAGTCGTGCGGCGCGCCGCGGTCGCCGAGATAGCAGGTATGGGAATGCTCGCGGATCAGGTCGACCAGGCCGGTGCCGCCGAGTTCATGAGCGAGATTCCAGGTTTCGGCCTTGCTCAGCCACATCAGCGGCGTGTGCAGTTCGAAATCCTTGGCCATGCCGAGGCTGAGCGCCGACTGCAGTGCCTTGATGGTCTCGTTGCGGCAATCGGGATAACCGGAATAGTCAGTCTCGCACATGCCACCGATGATGTGGCGGATGCCGCGGCGGTAGGCCAGCGCGGCTGCGAAGGTGAGGAATACGAGGTTGCGGCCGGGCACGAAAGTATTGGGCAAGCCGTCCGCGCCCATCGCGATCGCGACGTCACGTGTTAGCGCGGTGTCGGAAATTTCGGCGAGCGTCGGGATTTCCAGCGTGTGACTCTCGCCCAGCTTTGAAGCCCAGTCCGGCCGCAGCGCCTTGATGCCGGAGATCAGCCCCTCCCGGCATTCGAGTTCGATCGCGTGGCGCTGCCCATAGCCAAAACCGAGCATTTCGGCGCGCGCAAAATGCTTGAGCGCCCAGGCAAGGCAGGTGGTGGAATCCTGCCCGCCGGAGAACAGCACCAGCGCGATTTCGGACGACAAATCTTCGCTCATGGCGCGCGCTTTAGCACCGCCAGCGATGGCGGCCAACCGGTGGAAATCGGCATATTTCAGCGTGTTCCGCTGGGATCGGCCGGTCGCTTACGGCATAAAGCGGGACAAGCAGAATTCTGGTGGCCGCATGACCCCTTCCCGCGACATTTCACGCCTCATCGAGATCATGGCCGCCTTGCGCACGCCGGTGACCGGCTGCCCTTGGGACCTCGAGCAGAACTTTGCGACCATCGCCCCTTACACGATCGAGGAAGCCCATGAGGTGGTGGATGCCATCACCCGCGGCGATCTCGACGATCTCAGGGAAGAACTCGGCGATCTGCTGTTGCAGGTCGTGTTCCACGCCCAAATGGCGGAGGAGCAGAACGCCTTTGCGTTCGGCGACGTTGTGGAGGCGATCACCAGGAAGATGATCCGGCGGCATCCGCACGTGTTCGCCGACAAGGACGGCAATCTCGCCCCCTCCCACGTCAAGGAAGTCTGGGATCGCATCAAGGCCGAGGAGAAGGCCGAGCGTGCAGCGCGCCGGCCGCCGGAAGAGGCCGGGCACAAATCGTTGCTTGCCGGCATCAAGGCCGGCCAGCCTGCCCTCACGCGCGCGATGGAGCTGCAGCGCAAGGCCTCGACCGTCGGCTTTGACTGGAACGATCCGCGCGCGGTGTTGAAGAAGATCCGTGAGGAAGCCGACGAGATCGAGGCCGCACTCGACGGGGCCGATGCCGATGAACTGGCGGAAGAAACCGGCGACCTCCTATTCGCGGTGGTCAATCTCGCGCGGCACGTCGGCGCCGATCCGGAAACCGCACTCCGCGGCACCAACGCCAAATTCGAGCGCCGCTTCGCCTATATCGAGCGCGCGCTAGAGGCGAAAGGGCGTTCGCTGCAAGACGCATCTCTCGAAGAGATGGATGCGCTGTGGAACGAAGCGAAAGGTGCCCGTAGCCCGGATGGAGCGTAAGCGAAATCCGGGGTTCTTGCGTTTGGCTCGACCGGTCCCGGATTGCGCTGCGCTCCATCCGGGCTACGGGGCTTCCGCTCACATCACATGCGGCACGGCATCGAAGCGTGACACGACGATATCGCGCTTCGTCTCGTCGACGCGCACGGTCATATCAAAGCGGCCGTCATGCAGCTTCTTGTCAAGCACTTCGGAATTGCGGTGCAGCCAGCTAATGCCGGCGCCGTCGGAGGCATCGATCGACAGGTCCAGCGTCATGCGCTTTGCCGCCAGCCGATCCTCGATCGCGGCGAGCAGTTCGTCGACGCCCTCCCCGCTCCAGGCGGAGACCAGGAAGGCCGGCCGCTCCGGCGGACGGCGGGCGGCGATGTTGCGCAAATTCGCGCGCTCCTCGGGATCGAAGCAGTCGATCTTGTTCCAGACTTCGATGATGCGCTGGCCGCCGTCGGCATCGGGATCGATCCCGAGCTGGCGCAGCACCGCCTCGACGTCGCGCTCCTGGGCCTCGGCATCGTCATGCGAGATGTCGCGGACGTGGAGGATGAGATCGGCTTCCAGCACCTCTTCCAGCGTGGCGCGGAATGCCGCGACGAGCTGCGTCGGCAGGTTGGAGATGAAGCCGACGGTATCAGACAGCATCGCCTTGCCACCATGCGGCAGATGCAGCGCACGGAGCGTCGGATCGAGCGTCGCGAACAGCATATCGGCGGCCTGGACATCGGCACGGGTCAGCCGGTTGAACAGCGTCGACTTGCCCGCATTGGTGTAGCCAACCAGCGCCACCACGCGGTACGGCACACGCTGGCGGCCGGCGCGGTGCAATCGCCGCGTCGCCTGAACCTTCTTCAGCTCGCTTTCGAGCTTGGTGATGCGCTCGCTGATCAGTCGCCGGTCGGCCTCGATCTGGGTTTCGCCGGGGCCGCCCATGAAGCCGAAGCCGCCGCGCTGACGCTCCAGATGGGTCCATGACCGCACCAGCCGGCTGCGCTGGTAATTGAGATGCGCGAGCTCGACCTGCAGCGCGCCTTCCCTGGTCTTGGCGCGGCGGCCAAATATCTCCAGGATCAGGCCGGTGCGGTCGAGCACCTTGGTGTTCCAGGCCTTCTCAAGGTTGCGCTGCTGGATCGGCGACAGCGCGCAATCCATCACTACGAGCTCGATATTGTGCCCGGCGACGAGGCCGGTGATCTCCTCGACCTTGCCCTTGCCGAGATAGGTCGCCGGCCTGATCTGGCTGACCGGGGCAATCACGCTGTCGATCACCGTGAGGTCGATGGCGCGGGCAAGCCCGGCCGCTTCCTCGATCCGGCCCTCGAAATCGCGGACAGAGGCCTCCGTTTGCGCCTCGGCCTCGCCGCGGCGCATGCGCATGTACGGGCCGACGACAATCACCCGGCCCGTCTCAACTCCCTCCGCCGACCGTGGCCGGTCGGCGGCCCCTTCACGATTACGGGGCTCCAATCAGTTCACTCTCACCCCTGTGTATCTTCACCGCCTTCAAACAACTGGATCGGTGCGCCCGGCATGATGGTCGAGATCGCGTGCTTGTAGACAAGCTGCGAATGACCGTCGCGCCGGAGTAAAAGGCAGAAATTGTCAAACCAGGTGACAATGCCCTGCAGTTTAACGCCATTCACCAGAAAGATCGTCAGTGGCGTCTTGGTCTTACGAACATGATTTAGGAAGGTGTCTTGTAGATTTTGAGCGCGGTCTGCCGCCATTTTTGTTGTCCCGCCGTCTTGTGGTTCTTCTTATTGGAATGTTGGAACCGGTTGGAGCCCTCTGACGGAGCCTTTCCCCGGTTGCCGGCCTATCCTGAGTTCCCCCTCTGACAGGCTCGGCGGTAGGATTAGAGGGCAGGCCCGCCCATTAGGCAAGCCGGTTGACGCGCCACCCATGAACAAGAATCGGCAATTGCCGCAAAAGCATGGGGAAAAAAGCGATCATTCCCAGTCAATTGCATGGATCTGCGACCGGTTGGCTCAGCCGACCCCCAAGGCCTTGAGCTTGCGATGGAGCGCGGAGCGCTCCATCCCGACGAACTCCGCCGTGCGCGAGATATTGCCGGAAAACCGGCTGATCTGGGCGATCAGATAGTCGCGCTCGAATACCTCTCGCGCCTCGCGCAGCGGTAATCCCATGATGTGCTCGCCATTGCTGCTGGTCGGCATCGCCGGCACCATCGAGCCGACGTCCTGCGGCAGCATGTCCGCGGTGATGATCGCCTCCGGGCCGCCGCCGGCCAGAATCATCACCCGCTCGACATTGTTGCGGAGCTGGCGGACGTTGCCGGGCCAGACATGGGACTGCAGCACCGCCATCGCGTCCTGGCCGATCTGCCGCTTCGGCAGGCCGGTCGCCGCCGAGATCTGGTCCATGAAATAGTCGATCAGTTCGGGAATATCCTCGCGACGCTCCGACAGCGGCGGCACCCGGATCGGCACCACCGACAGGCGATGGTAGAGATCCTCGCGGAAGTGGCCGGCCGCGATCTCCTCCTCCAGGTTGCGCGCCGTGGAGGAGATGATCCGGACGTCGACATGGACCTTTGCGGTGCCGCCGGAGCGTTGAAACGTCTGGTCGACCAGCACGCGCAAGATCTTGTTCTGGGTTTCGCGCGGCATATCGGCGATCTCGTCGATGAACAGCGTGCCGCCATGCGCCTCTTCCAGGGCGCCCGGCTTGCGCGGCTGCTCACCATTGGAAGCCTCAACGCCGAACAGCTCGACCTCCATTCGCTCGGGCGTGATCGCGGCCGCGTTGATGACGACGAACGGGCCGTCGGCGCGGCTCGATGCCTGGTGCAGCGTACGCGCCACCAGCTCCTTGCCGGAGCCTGCCGGCCCCACGATCAGGATGCGGCTGTTGGCCTTGGCGGCGCGCTCGATGGTCTGGCGTAACTGGTTCATGCAGGCGGAGCGGCCGGTCAAAACGCTTGCAGTTGGAGCCTGTTGCTTGAGTTCTTTCACTTCGCGCTTGAGACGCGAATTCTCCAGCGCCCGGTTGGCGACCAGGATCAGCCGGTCCGACTTGAACGGCTTTTCGATGAAGTCATAGGCGCCGCGCTTGATCGCGGCGACCGCGGTCTCGATGTTGCCGTGGCCGGAGATCATCACCACCGGCAGGTCGGCATTGTCCTTCTTGATCTGCTCCAGGAGCTGCAGCCCGTCGAGCTTGGAGCCCTGCAGCCAGATGTCGAGGAAGACCAGATGCGGGCGACGGTTGGCGATCTCCGCCAGCGCCGAATCGCTGTCGCGCGCGGTGCGCGAGGAAAAGCCTTCGTCTTCGAGGATGCCGGCAACGAGGTCGCGAATGTCTGCTTCATCGTCGACAATCAGAATGTCACTTGCCATGGGTTACACCTGCCTGTCAGTCGCCTGTCGCTGCTTGGATTTTCGCTTGGATATTGGTCGTGGATGCCGGGTCGCTGGTCGCGGACGCCGGCGGATTTTTTTCTTCGTCCCGCGCGCTTGACTGCTGCGACTCGGGGCCGGCCGCCGGAGGCGGCTCCTTGGTCCCCGCGTTCGGCGGCTGACCGGAGACGGCGAATCGAAGCCGCATCCAGGCACCGCGCTGCCCGGGACGGAAGTCGGAAGCATCCTTGAGCTCGATGCGGCCACCATGGTCTTCGAGCACGCGGCCGACGATCGCAAGCCCGAGCCCGGTGCCCTTCTGGCGCGTCGTGACATAGGGCTCGAGCAGACGCGCGCGCGCGACCTTCGGCAGACCGATGCCGTTGTCGATCACGTCGATGATGATCTCCTCGCCCTCGCCCTCGCGCTGCGCGATGACGTCGATCCGCCCCTTGCCCAGCTCTTCCGGCGGCACCTGCTCGATCGCTTCGGTCGCGTTCTTGATGATGTTGGTCAGCGCCTGCGAGATCAGCCGGCGATCGAACTGCGCCCGCATCGGGTCCTGCTTGATGTCGGCCTCGATATCGAGCTCGGGGTGCGCGACCTTCATCAGGAACACCGCCTGCCGCACGGTGTCGGCGACATCCTCGCCTTCCATCACCGGCTTCGGCATGCGGGCGAAGCGCGAGAATTCGTCGACCATGCGCCTGATGTCGTCGACCTGGCGCACGATGGTGTCGGTGCATTGTTCGAAGATGGACTTGTCCTTCTCCTCGGTGATGGTCTTGCCGAATTTGCGGCGGATGCGTTCGGCCGAGAGCTGGATCGGGGTCAGCGGGTTTTTGATCTCATGCGCGATACGGCGGGCGACATCGCCCCAGGCCGAGGTGCGCTGGGCCGAGACCAGTTCGGTGATGTCGTCGAGCGTGATGATGTAATTGTCCCAGGAGTGGCTGGTCTTCTCGGCGGAGATGCGGACCGACAAATTGCGCTCGTGGCCGTCGCGGGTGATGGTGATCTGGCCCTGGACCAGCCGCTGGGTGCCCTCCCGTGCCGTCTTCATCATCTCGTCAAGCTCGGGAAGCACGTCCGAGAGCGGATGACCCAAGGTCTCCGATTCGGCGTGGCCGATCAGCTTCTCCGCCGAGCGATTGAGGGTGCCGACGCTGCCGGACGGATCGACGCCGATGATGCCGGCGCTGGCCGATGACAGCACGGCCTCGATGAAGCGCCGGCGGCTGTCGATCAGTTCGCTGGCATTGACGAGTTCATCGCGCTGGGTCCGCAACTCCTGCGTCATCTTGTTGAAGGTTTGCCCGAGCTGGGCGAGATCGCCTTCCGATCTATGGACCGGAACCTGGATGTTGAGGTCGCCGGTCGACACCTGATTGGCGGCGCTCATCAGACTGCGGATTGGCGACACGAGCCAGTTGGCGAAATTGAGCCCGATCAGCACCGACGCGACCAGAATGGTCAGCGCAATCACCGCAAACACCAGCGCGAAGGTCACCTGGATGCCGAGCCTCTGCGCTTCGATCGCGGCATATTCGGCAGCGCTGGCCTGGGTCTGCTTGAGCTGGGCAACGATGGTCGGATCAAGTAGACGCGCCACGTACAGGAACGTGTCGTCATAAGCCCGCAGCCGGACCACGGACGCGACATAGCTTTCGGGGAAAACCGAGATTTCCGGCTCGGTCTCGTTGATGTTCTTGAGAATTTCGAGCGGTGGTAGTGCGTAGTTCAGACGACTACCGGTATCGGCGCTGTCGAGGACGTTGCCGTCCTTGTCCAATAGCAGCGCAACCGGCAGATTACGCGCCGCCGCGCCCGCCGTCAGGAGCTGCATGAACGTCATGCGATCCTGGTCATACAGTGGCCTTGCATGGGCGAGGTCGTTTGCCATCCCCAGGACGTCGCCGCGAATGAGCTGCGCATGCTCCTGCATGTAGGCGCCGGCGATCGTCACCGAATTCTGGATCGCTACCCGCGTCGGTCCCGAAAACAGCCGGTCGAGGCCGCGATCGAGCATGACATTGGCGACGATCGCGACCACCACCGCAGGCAACACCGCAATGATGGAAAACAGGCTGACGATCTGGACGTGAAGCCTCGCCGCCGCACGGCCGCGGCGCCGGGCCTGAATTACCTGCCAGATTTCGCGGATGATGATCCCGAGGAGCAGCAGGATCGTGCCTGCGTTGATCAGCAGGAATGAATAGACGACGTGCTTGGTCGGCTCGATCGGAGTCAGCCCCGTCAGCACCACGAAGGTCAGGAACGCCGACAAAAGCGCAACCGCGATGGCAAAGAGCGCCAGCCACTTCGCAAGCGGCAGTGCCCTTTTCTCGGTACGCGATGGATCGAACGGCTGGGCCGTGGTCTCTGGGCTGGTCATTCCGGCAAGGATGAACTGAAGGCCTCAACGTCCGCTGATCGAGCGGACTGATGCAATCATATCACAATGTTGCCGAATTGCGACATTTCCGCGGCGCTTGTTCAGGAATGAACAGGGTTCCACAGCCCTTGTCGGGAAGTTTCGTCATTCCGGGTTCGCGTCGCCGTGTCCCGGAATGACGGATCTCTAGGTTAGCCCCCGCTCCGGTAGACCTGAATATCGAGGTCCCTGATCTTCTTGCGCAGCGTGTTGCGATTGAGGCCAAGCAGGTCGGCGGCGCGGATCTGGTTGCCGCGGGTGGCCGCGAGCGCGGCCGTCAGCAGCGGCACCTCGATCTCCTTGAGGATGCGGTGGTAGAGCCCCGGGGGCGGCACGCCATTCGGGAAGCCGGAGAAGTGCGAGGACAAATAGGCCTCGACAGCGCCGCCGAGATTGTCCACCCCGTGCTGCGTGTTGCTGCCGGAGTTGACGGCCGGCGGGGCCAGTTCGCCATCGATGACGGACGCGGTGATCACATCCTGCGGATAAAGCGCCGCCAGCCGACGTGCGAGGTTTTCCAGCTCGCGGACGTTGCCGGGCCAGCGGTGCTGCTTCAGCCGCTCCAGCGCCTGGGCGTCGAGCTTCTTCGGCGGCAGACCGTCCTTCTCAGCGAGCGCAAAGAAGTGCCTGATCAGGTCGGGCAGATCCTCGATCCGCTCGCGCAGTGGCGGCAGCCGCAGCGGCACCACGTTCAGGCGGAAGAACAGGTCTTCGCGGAACAGGCCCTGCTGGATCAGTATCCGCAAATCCTTGTTGCTGGCGGCGACGATGCGCACGTCGGTCTTGATCGGGGTGCGTCCGCCGACGGTGGTGTATTCCCCCTGCTGCAGCACGCGCAGCAGCCGGGTCTGCGCCTCCATCGGCATGTCGCCGATCTCGTCGAGGAACAGGGTGCCGCCTTCCGCCTGCTCGAACCGGCCCGAGGCGCGAGTATTGGCGCCGGTGAACGCGCCGCGCTCATGGCCGAACAATTCCGACTCGATCAGGTCGCGCGGGATCGCGGCCATGTTGACGGCGACGAAGGGGCCGTTCCGCCGCTTGCCGTAGTCGTGCAGCGCACGAGCGACCAGTTCCTTGCCGGTGCCGGACTCGCCCGAGATCATCACGGTGAGGTCGGTCTGCATCAGCCGCGCCAGCACACGGTAGATTTCCTGCATCGCCGGCGAGCGGCCGACCAACGGGATCGAGTCGAACTCGGAATCGTCGGCGGCGCTCGTCACCCTCTCCTTCGGCTCCGCGAGCGCCCGCCCGACGATGGTGATCAGCTCCTTCAGGTCGAACGGCTTCGGCAGATATTCGTAGGCGCCGCGTTCGGAAGCCCTGATCGCCGTCATGAAGGTGTTTTGCGCGCTCATGACGATGACGGGCAGGTTCGGCCGCATCTTCTTGATCCGCGGTAGCAGGTCGAACGCGTTCTCGTCCGGCATCACCACGTCGGTGATGACGAGATCGCCCTCGCCCTGGCTGACCCAGCGCCACAGCGTCGCCGCGTTGCCGGTCAACCGCACCTCATACCCGGCGCGTGACAGAGCCTGGTTGAGAACCGTGCGGATGGCGGTGTCGTCATCAGCAACGAGAATGCTACCTGCGGGCATTGTCTTTCCTCATCTTGCGTCCTGTGAGGCATGCGATGGCGTACCCGGAACGTCCTCGCGGCTGCTTTGGTCGATTTGTTTGGCGGGGTTGTACATCGGCATCAGCACGCGGAAGGTGGTCTTCCGCGGCTGGGATTCGCATTCGATGATGCCGCCGTGATCGCCGACGATTTTGGCGACGAGCGCAAGCCCGAGGCCACTGCCGGTCTGTTTTGTGGTGACGAAGGGATCGAACAGATTGGGCAACAGGTCTTCCGGCACGCCGGAGCCGTTGTCCTTGACGCAGAATTCCAGCGGTAGCGACACCCGCGATTTCTTGCCGGGCACCGAAAGCCGGACGCCTGGACGGAACGCGGTGGTGAGCTGAATTTCCGCATCGGTGCCGAGATCGGCCACCGCCTCGGCGGCGTTCTTCACCAGGTTGAGGAACACCTGGATGAGCTGATCCTGGTTGGCGAGAACCGGCGGCAGCGACGGGTCGTAGTCCTCGATGAAACGGACGTTGCGCGCGAAGCCGGACTGCGCCAGCCGTTTGACGTGGTCGAGCACCGAATGAATGTTGACCGGGCCGCGGGCGACCGGCCGATCGTCGCCGAACACTTCCATGCGGTCCACCAAGGTGACGATGCGGTCGGCCTCGTCGCAGATCAGCCGGGTCAGCATGCGATCATCGGAGGACGCCTGCTGCTCCAGGAGTTGCGCCGCGCCGCGGATGCCCGACAGCGGGTTCTTGATCTCATGCGCCAGCATCGCCGCCAGCGCGATCACGGAGCGCGCGGCGCTGCGATGGGTGAGCTGCCGGTCCATCTTGTCGGCGATGGTGCGCTCCTGCAGCATCACGACGATATGCCCCGGCCGTTCCGTGACCGGCGCCACATGCAAATCGACCTGGCGGTCGCCGCCGATTCGCGGCGTGCCGAGGTCGACCTTGTATTCGTTGACCGGCGAGCCGCTGGTACGCACCTGGTCGATCAGCGCGAGCAGCGGGCTGCCGAACGGCACCAGCTCCTTCAGCGACTGCCGCTGCAGGAATTGCGTGGAGATTTCGAAAAACGATTCGGCGGCGATGTTGGCGTCGGCGATACGGCCATCCGGCGCCACCAGCAGCACCGGGTTCGGCAGCGCGTTGAGGATGGCCTCGCTGTCGGAGGGCATGCGCCGGCGAGTCTCTGCGGCTGATGTCATGCAGCAGCACTCCATGCAAAATCGTCATAAGCATCCTGAAGCGATTGATGCACACGCGAGGGCTCGTCCGAGGTCAGGATGCTTTGCCGCCAGCCCTTCAGCGTCGCGGCCGGAGCGCGGCTGCAGTGGGCGGCGATCTCCAGCGCCCAACCGAGATGTTTTCGCGCATGCTTGAGCCCGACACGGACCCCGTAATGGCTCAGGACAGCATCATAGAGCTCGCGGATATGGCTGAGCTGCTCGGCGAGCGGCGGCGCCTGCTCGGCGATGCCGGTCTCGAGCCGGCGCGCGATCTGCCCGGGTAGCCAGGGCTGCCCCTGCGCGCCGCGTCCGATCATGACCGCGTCCGCGCCGGACTTATCGAGCGCGGTCACCACCCTCTCGAAGGAGGTGATGTCGCCATTGACGACGAGCGGGATCGAGACGGCGTCCCTGACTTCGCGCACAGCGGCCCAATCCGCCTCGCCCTTGTAGAACTGGCAGCGGGTGCGGCCGTGCACCGTCACTATCTGCACGCCGGCGGCCTGCGCGCGGCGCGCCAGTTCCGGAGCGTTGCGCGAGCGATCATCCCAGCCCAGCCGCATCTTCAGTGTCACCGGCACCTTGACCGCGGCGATCGTCGCCTCGATCAGGCTCGTCGCGTGATCGAGGTCGCGCATCAAAGCGGAGCCGGACTGGCCGCCGGTGACGTGGCGCGCCGGACAGCCCATATTGATATCGATGATGTCGGCGCCGGCGGCTTCCGCGATCCTCGCGCCCTCGGCCATCCAGCGGGTCTCGCACCCGGCGAGTTGGACCACATGCGGCCCGATCCCGGCCGCCTCGCAGCGCAAAAGCGAGATTGCTCTGCCCTGCGCAAGATCGTCGCTTGCGGTCATCTCCGACACGACAAGCCCCGCGCCGAGACTCGCTGCGAGACGCCGAAACGGGGCATCGGTCACGCCGGACATGGGGGCGAGAAGCACCGGGTTGGCGACAGTAATGTCACCTATTTTCAAAGAGTTACGACGCGTTCTTGCGAGGCCGGTCACAGGCTTCTCGTGTTACTGGCGGCAGCCTCATCGCGCCGCTGTCCTCTATTTTGAGCACAATTCTTGTGCAGTCAAGCATTATGCCTATGGTTTAGACATTTCTATCATTTGCGCAAGTGCACCGCAACAAGAACCGCTTTTCCCACAGGGTATGGGAATAGCTCTGTCATTGCGCATCCAGCGTGGTAAGGGCTGTGCGCTGGCGGAAAGCTTGGCGCCCCTCTCCTCAACCTATCTCGTATACAGTTTCGACCAATGCCTAGACCTGAGCGTACCGCCGCCATCCTTGTCGCAGCCGGCCGCGGGCTTCGCGCCGGCGCAGGCGGGCCGAAGCAGTACCGGGTGATCGGCGGCCAGACGGTGATCTTCCGGGCGATGGAGCCGTTCAGCCGCCATCCCGATGTTTTCGCCGTGCAGCCCGTCGTCAATCCCGATGATGCCGCCCTCTTCAACGAAGCGGTGGTCGGCCTTCGCCATCGGCCGCCGACAAACGGTGGCGCAACCAGGCAGGCGTCCGTGCGTGCGGGACTGGAGGCACTTGCAAGCGAGAAGCCCGACATCGTGCTGATCCACGACGCTGCACGGCCGTTCGCGACCGAGGCGCTGATCTCGCGCGCGATCGATGCGGTCGGCCGTACCGGTGCTGCCATTCCCGTGGTCCCGGTCACCGATACCATCAAGCTGACCGGTGCGAGCGGCGATGTCGAAGCGACGCCCGACCGTGCGCTGCTGCGAATCGCGCAGACGCCACAGGTCTTTCGTTTCGACGTGATCTTGGATGCGCATCGCCGCGCTGCGCGCGAGGGCAGAAGCGATTTCACCGACGATGCCGCGATTGCCGAATGGGCGGGATTGACGGTGGCGACCTTTGAGGGCGATCCTGCGAACATGAAACTCACCACACCTGAAGACTTCGTCCGCGAGGAAGCCCGCCTCGCCAGCCTGCTCGGCGACATCAGGACCGGCACCGGCTATGACGTGCATGCCTTCGGTGAAGGTGATCACGTGATGATCTGCGGCGTGCGCGTGCCGCACACCAAGGGGTTTCTCGCCCACTCCGACGGCGACGTCGGCCTGCATGCGCTGGTCGATGCCATCCTCGGCGCGCTCGCGGACGGCGACATCGGCTCGCATTTTCCGCCTGTAGATCCGCAGTGGAAGGGCGCATCTTCCGACCGATTCCTGAAATATGCCGTCGATCGCGTCACCGCGCGCGGCGGCCGCATCGCCAACCTCGAGGTGACCCTGATCTGCGAGCGGCCGAAGATCGGCCCGCTGCGCGACACCATGCGGGCGAAGATCGCCGAGATCTCGGGCGTGAGCATCACGCGCATCGCGGTGAAGGCGACCACCAGCGAGAGACTGGGCTTTACCGGCCGTGAGGAAGGCATCGCAGCTACCGCGAGCGCCACCATTCGCCTTCCTTGGAACGACAAAGGTTGGAGCGAGTAACCATGAGCGGCAGCGACGCGCGCGCCCTCTCCCGCTCGCTGCTCGATCTGTGCCGGATGCGGAAATTGACCATCGCGACGGCGGAGTCCTGCACCGGCGGGCTGGTCGCGGGCGCGCTCACCGATATCCCCGGCTCCTCCGACGTCATCGATCGCGGCTTCGTCACCTATTCCAACGAGGCCAAGCGTGCGATGCTCGGCGTCAACGCGCTGACGCTTTCGACTTTCGGCGCAGTCAGCAAGGAGACCGCAACCGCCATGGCGGTCGGTGCCCTGGAGCGCGCCGGCGTTGATCTTGCGGTCTCCATCACCGGCATCGCCGGCCCCGGCGGCGCCACCCCGGGCAAGCCGGTGGGCCTTGTGCATTTCGCGGTCGCCGCCCGCGATGGTCGGATCATGCATCGCGAGCACCGCTTCGGCGCAATCGGACGCAGCGCGGTGCGGCAACGCTCCGTGGTGGAAGCCCTGCGCATGTTGATGGAACTGGCACGCGGCCCCCAGGCCGCAACCAAGCCGCGCCGCGAAGCTGCCAGCCGCCTGCGTCCCCGCGTCGCGCGCTCCCCGCGCCGCAGCGCCGTCAAGCGCCGAAGACCGCCGCGGGCCTAACAGCTTCCTCTCCGTCATTGCGAGGAGCGAAGCGACGAAGCAATCCATGCCTCCGCAAGCGGCGCGATGGATTGCTTCGCTTCGCTCGCAATGAGGGTGAGAGCTTACGATGCGGTAGCCGGCTTGCCGTAGATCACGTCGGCGCGCTTTTCGAATGCGCCGGCGAAGCGTTGGAACGCTGCGTCGAACATCGATCCCATCAGCATTCCCAGCATCCGGCTTTTGAACTCGTATGAGATGAAAAAGCCGACATCACATTCGGTGTCGGATTTCGGCTCGAAGGTCCAGCGGTTCTCGAGATTGCTGAACGGGCCGCGCAGATATTCAACCATGATCTTCAGGTTCGGCCGGTCCAGCGTGACGCGGCTGGTGAAGCTCTCGCGCACCAGCTTGAACGACACGGTCATATCGGCAACGAGAACCTCGGTGCCGTCCTCCTTCGGCGTGCGCTGCCGGATCTTCAGCGCATGGCACAGCGGCACGAATTCCGGATAGCGCTCGACATCGGCGACCAGATCGAACATCTGCGATGCGGAGTGACGGACCCGCCGCGTGCTGGAAAACCTCGGCATCAGTGGATACTCGCCGCGTGAGTCATCAGCGAGATCTCCTTCAAATACCGGCCCGCCTGTGTCCGATCCGTGAAACAGACAAGTGATTGGTCCGGTCGCATGCCCTCGAAATATCTGAGGAGCTTCGGCCGCTGTTTCTGCCGATACGTCCAGACGTATCGAAAGAATTCAAGATCGATTCGTTCCGGGCAACCCTCGGCCATTTCGGCGCGAACCTGGCCATAGCTTCGGGCTATCCGTCGCGCGAGGCCGAGCATGCAGGTCCGACGCGGAAGATCAAACCAGATGATGCTATCGCAGACCTGGCGGCGCAGCTCGCCGGCCCCATTTGAAATATAGTTTCCATCCATAACCCATTGCGGCCGAAGCGCCACCTCAGTCACGCGTTCGTGGAACTTCGCGTTATCGGACGCGACCCAGCCTGGCTTCCAGTAGATCGCGTCGAGCGACACGAACGGAATGCCCGTAGTGGCTGAAAGCCGTTGAGCAAAAGTCGATTTGCCGGATCCCGAAGACCCCATCACAAGAATGCGTCGCATCGGTGCGATCCGGCGTTAGCGTGACCGCGCCACGCGCGCCGCTTGCAGTTTGGCGAAATCGTCGCCCGCGTGATGGGACGAGCGCGTCAGCGGGCTCGCCGATACCATCAGGAACCCCTTGGTATAGGCGACCTTCTCGTAGCCTGCGAACTCGTCCGGCGTGACGTAGCTCATCACAGCGTGATGCTTCCGCGTCGGCTGCAGATATTGCCCGATGGTGAGGAAATCGACATCCGCCGAGCGCAGGTCGTCCATCACCTGCAACACTTCGTGCCGCTGCTCGCCCAGACCCACCATGATGCCGGACTTGGTGAACATCGTCGGGTCGATCTCTTTCACCCGCTGCAGCAGGCGGATCGAGTGGAAATAGCGCGCGCCGGGCCGCACCGACAGATAGCGCGAGGGCACGGTTTCGAGATTGTGGTTGAAGACGTCGGGCTTCGCCGCCACGACGATTTCGAGCGCCCCCTCCTTGCGCAGGAAGTCTGGGGTAAGAAGTTCGATCGTGGTGTTCGGGCAGCGCGCGCGGATGGCGCGGACGGTCTGGGCAAAATGCTCGGCGCCGCCGTCGGCAAGATCGTCGCGGTCGACCGAGGTGATGACGACATGGGAGAGCCCAAGCTTGAAGGTCGCCTCCGCCACATGCTCCGGCTCGGCGGCGTCAAGCGCGCCGGGCATGCCGGTCTTGACGTTGCAGAACGCGCAGGCCCGGGTGCAGGTGTCCCCCATGATCATGAAGGTGGCGTGCTTCTTGTCCCAGCACTCGCCGATATTCGGGCAGCCGGCCTCCTCGCAGACCGTGACGAGGCCATTCTCCTTCACGATGTTGCGGGTATCGGCATAGCCGCGTGTATTCGGCGCGCGCACCCGTATCCAGTCCGGCTTCGGCGGCGACAGCGCGTCGGGCCGGTTCACCTTTTCGGGGTGGCGCGGGCGCAACGGATTGGCTGAGATGGTGTCGATCAGGGTGACCATGGGAAATCTACGGATCTTTGGAACTGTTAGCTAATCCGTATTGCCCGAACCCGCAACCCGGCTCGCGCATGCTAGCAGAACGTGCAACATATGGGCAGCAATCCCCCGCGTTTCCCTCTGATTCCCACCAAAATGGTTCAAAATCCCAGACTGCCAGGCGAAGCACCGATCCGCCTCGGCAAGACGCTCAAACGCTCATTCTTTGGCCGCAGCGTGCATGAGGTCGCGCCCGACCTGATCGGTGCGACCCTGCTCTTCAATGGCGTCGGCGGCCTCATCGTGGAGGTGGAGGCCTATCACCACACCGATCCGGCGGCCCATTCCTATCGTGGGCCGACAGCGCGCAACCAGGTGATGTTCGGCCCGCCCGGATTTGCCTATGTCTATCGCTCTTACGGCATCCACTGGTGCGTGAACTTGGTCTGCGAAGAAGCAGGCTCGGCGAGCGCCGTGCTGATCCGCGCGCTGGAGCCCACGCATGGGATCGCGACGATGCGGCGGCGGCGCCATCTCAAGGAAGTGCACGCGCTATGTTCCGGTCCGGGAAAGCTGACCGAAGCACTCGGCATAACGATTGAGCACAACGCCCTGCCGCTCGATCAGGCACCGTTCTCGCTGCACGCGCGCGTCGGCAGTGTCGAAGTTGTCGCAGGCGTGCGAATCGGAATCACCAAGGCAATCGATCTTCCTTGGCGTTACGGCATGAAGGGCTCGAAATTCCTGAGCAAGCGGTTTCCAGTTTAAGTTGAACTTGAAGCGCCATCGTAACGAGATGCGCATCAACAATCGCAACATCGACGCAATCCTGTCACGACGCGCCCACGTTGCGTGTGCAGACTGAGCGCGCGTGCTTCGCTGCACGCGTGTGAGTTGCTTATGAATTGTGCTCTGCTGAAAAGACGGAACACAACGCGGGTGAACAAGTCCTGCGCAGAATGCTGGCCACCGAAACAGCGAAATAGAAAACATAGAAACTAAAACTAAAGGAGCTGTACCGATGGCGGGCCCGTTTACTGTCCAAGGATTCGGATTCCCTTCCAACTACAATGGAGCATTCGTCACGAGCGCGGCGCGCGATGCCATGCAGGCAATCGCGGACACCAATGCAAATTCGATCGAGCTTGCGCCTCGGCTCTTCACGAACACAAGGCATTCGGACGACGTGTTCGCCGATCCCGGCAAGACCGAGAGCGACGCCAACATCCTTAAGGCCATCGCGGATGCGCAGGCGCTCGGCCTTTCGGTTTCGCTCAAACCCATGGTCTCGGCCCTCGATGGCTCGCTTGCACATGTGCTGACACCGGACGATCCCGCCGCCTTTTTCGCGTCATACAAGACCGAAATCGTTCACATGGCGGAACTCGCCCAGCAAGCCGGCGTCAGCATGTTGGTGATCGGCAATGAGCTCGCCAAGCTCTCCGGTCCCGAATATCGCGACCAATGGGTGGACATCATCAATGCCGTGCGCGCCGTGTATCACGGCGAAATCACCTACGCCGCCGCCACCGACGAAGCCATCAATGTCAGCTTCTGGGACAAGGTCGATGTCATCGGCGTCAACGCCTATCCGCCGCTGACGACCGACCGCGATCCGACGGTCCAGGAAATGGTCAACGCGTGGAACACCATGTCCTCCGATGACTATTGGGCGAAAGTGATGGATCACAAATCGCCGGTCGATTTCTTCCACTCGCTTGCCCTTCAGTACGGCAAGCAGGTGGTCTTCACCGAGACCGGCTATCGCAGCGTGGACGGCACCAATATCAGCCCGGGCGGCTGGGCCGGAAGCTCGACGCCGGATGTCCAGGAGCAATATGACGCGTTCAACGCCTTCTTTCAGGTCTGGGGATCGGAAGGCGGGAGCTGGTTCAGGGGCGCATCGATCTGGAACTGGGATGCGAACAACAAATATTCGGAACTCGGCTACTCGCCGCAGGGCAAGCCGGCGCAGGGGCTCATCACAGAGTGGTATGGCGGCGAGCGTCAGCCGCCCGGCCAGACGCTGACGGGCTCTCCGGCGGCCGATCTGATGGATACCGGCGGCGGCAATGACGTTCTGTCGGGTGGCGCCGGCAACGATACGATCAAAGCCGGCGCCGGCAACGATACCATCAGGGGCGGCCCCGACACGATTCCGAAACTGACGGAAACCACCGTCACGGTGACGGGCTACAGCTCCGTCGTCGACGGCATCGGCGCCCAGATGCAGCTTCTGGTCAATGGCCAGCAGGTCGGCAACACGGTCGAGTTCCACAATGCGACCAATCCAGCCGGCTTCCAGACCTTCACTTTCACGTTCGCCAATCCCGCGGCAATCTCAAGTCTCGATCTCGCCTTCATCAATGACATCGCGGGCGCCAGTGGCGACCGCAACCTCTACATCAAGGACATCACGGTTAACGGCGAGCATCTGTCGGCCGCCGACGCGGTCAATCCGAGCTCGCCGGGAACCTGGAATCTCTATCAGAACAAGGCGATCCACTATGACATGAGCGGCCGCCAGGACTTGTTCTTCGGCGCGTCGACCGACAATGACGTCATCGACGGTGGTCCGGGCAAGGACGTGATCTACGGCGGCGCCGGTGCCGACGTGATCCATGGCGGCGCCGGTGACGACACGATCGATGGCGGACCCGGCATTGCGACCGCGACCGATCAACTCTACGGCGACGATGGCAACGACATCATCAAGGCCGGCAATGCCGATACCGGCGCCCTGCTCGACGGCGGCGCCGGCAACGATCAGCTCTATGGCGGATGGGCCACCAATGTCATCAAGGGCGGCGACGGTAATGATTACCTGTCCAGCGGCGGCGGCAACGACACCCTTTACGGCGGCGCCGGCAATGACTCGATGAAGGGCGGTCCGGCGGCGACCCAGATGTTCGGCGATGACGGCAACGACACGCTGATGGGCGGAACCGGCAACGAGCTCCTGTACGGCGGCAGCGGCGACGACCGGCTCAATGGCGGCGGCGGTAACGATACGTTGTCAGGCGGCGCGGGCAACGACACTTTCATGTTCGCCCCCGGCTTCGGCAAGGATGTCATTCTCGACTTCCAGAACACCGATGGCGCGCAGGATCTGATTCAGATCAACCGCACGGTCTTTGCCGATTTCAACGCCGTGCAGTCGCACATGGCACAAAACGGAACGAGCGTGGTGATCACCTTCGACGACAACAACTCGGTCGAGATCAGGAACACGACGCTCGATCAGCTCCACGCGAGCGACTTCACGTTCGTCTAAGCGAGCTTTCGCCACGGATTGTAGGGTGGGCAAAGCGCAGCGTGCCCTCCCTACAACTTCTCTCAAGATGCCTTCTTCAGCCGCTCGAGCGCCTCGAGGATCTTTGCCTTGCGCTCCAGCGCCGCCTCGCGCTTTTCCTTTTCCTCTTCGACGATCTCTTCTGGCGCGTTGGCGACGAACTTCTCGTTGGAAAGCTTGGCGTCGACGCGCTTGATGTCGGCGTCGGCCTTGGCGATTTCCTTCTCGAGCCGCGCGCGCTCGGCGCCAAGATCGATCACGCCCTTCAGCGGCAGCGCCGCGACCTCGCCCCGCACCAATAGCTGCACGGCGCCTTCCGGGGCAGCATCGGCAAAGGAGATGTCGGCCAGCCGCGCCAGCCGCTTGGCGACATCGTTCCAGCGCTGCCCCCGCGCCTTTGTCTCAGCGGAAGCGTCCACAAGCACCAACGGGGTCAACGTGGACGGTGGGATGTTCATCTCCGCGCGCACCGAACGGATCGCACTGACGAGATCGACCACCCAGCCGATCTCGGCCTCGGCTTCAGGGTCGCTGAATTCCTCGGGGTCATCTTCCAACGCGCCGATCACGGGCGGGATGAGCGCGTCGGTCGGCCCTGCCAGCGAAAGCGTGGCGATCTGCTCAGGCGTTAGCGCGCGCGCCTTGCGCGGCCATGGCGCCAGCGCCAGAACACCGTCGCGCTTCGCCGTGACGGCCCAGAGCTCCTCGGTGATGAACGGCATGAACGGGTGCAGCAGCTTCAGGATCTCGTCGCGCACCCATGCGATCATGGCGCGGGTCTCGGTCTTCGCGGGTCCGTCCTCGCCCATCAACAGCGGTTTGGTCAGCTCGACATACCAGTCGCAGAACACGTTCCAGACGAAGCGGTAGACCGCGCCTGCCGCGTCGTTGAAGCGGTACGCCTCGATCGCTTCGGTCACTTCGCGAGCCGCAAGCGTGGTCTCATGCATGATCCAGCGATTCAGCGTCTCCTTCACGCTGGTTGGATCAAATCCGGCCGTCAGGGCGGCGCCATTCATCTCGGCAAAACGGCAGGCGTTCCAGAGCTTGGTGGCGAAGCTGCGATAGCCGTCGACGCGCTGCGTCGACAGCTTGATGTCGCGCCCCTGCGCCGCCATCGCCGCCAGCGTGAAGCGCAGCGCGTCGGCGCCGTATTCGTCGACCAGATGCAGAGGATCGATGACGTTGCCTTTCGACTTCGACATCTTGGCGCCCTTCTCGTCGCGGACGAGGGCGTGCATATAGATGGTCGAGAACGGCACCTCCTTCGTGAAGTGAAGGCCCATCATCATCATCCGCGCCACCCAGAAGAAGATGATGTCGAAACCGGTGACCAGCGTGTTGGTCGGATAGTAGCGCTGCAGCTCCGGCGTCTCGTCCGGCCAGCCAAGCGTCGAGAACGGCCACAGCGCGGACGAGAACCAGGTGTCGAGCACGTCTTCATCGCGGGTGATGAAGCCCTCGCGCTTGGCGGGGTCCACCGCCATGTCGTGGCCCTGCTCCGGCGTGATGACTTCCTGCTCGACGTAGTAGCCGAGCGCGTTGCCCACGGCCTCTTCCTCGGTCTCGGCGACGAACACCTTGCCGTCGGGCCCGTACCACGCCGGGATCTGATGGCCCCACCAGAGCTGGCGCGAGATGCACCAGGGCTGGATGTTCTCCATCCATTCGAAATAAGTCTTTTCCCAGTTCTTCGGCACGAAGCTGGTTTCGCCCGCGCGCACGGCCGCGATCGCCGGCTGCGCCAGCGTGTTGGCGTCGACGTACCATTGGTCGGTGAGGAACGGCTCGATGACCACGCCGGAACGGTCGCCATGCGGAACCATATGCGTGTTCGGCTCGATCTTCTCGAGAAAGCCGAAATCCTCCAACCGCGCGACGAGCTGTTTGCGCGCGGCAAAGCGCTCGATGCCATGGAATTCCTCGGCGAAATGCAGCGCGCCCTCGGGCAGGCCGCGCAGATAGTCCTCGTTGCCAACAAGCGAGAGCTTGCCTTCCTGGTCGAGCACGCTGATCCGCGGCAGCCCGTGGCGGTTGCCGATCTCGAAGTCGTTGAAGTCGTGCGCCGGCGTGACCTTCACAGCGCCAGAGCCCTTCTCCGGATCGGAATAATCGTCGGCCACGATCGGAATCTTGCGGCCGACCAATGGCAGGATCACGTGGCTGCCGACCAGCGCACTGTAGCGCTCGTCGTCCGGATGCACGGCCACCGCGGTATCGCCGAGCATGGTTTCGGGACGGGTCGTCGCGACCACGATGAAGCTTGCGGGATCGTCGGGGCTGAACGCCCTGCCCTCGAGCGGATAGCGCAGGTACCACAGATGGCCCTTGACCTCGACCTGCTGCACCTCGAGATCGGAGATCGCGGTGAGCAGCTTCGGGTCCCAGTTGACCAGCCGCTTGTCCTTGTAGATCAGCCCTTGGCGGTGGAGTTCGACGAACACCTTCACGACGGCGCGCGACAGGCCCTCATCCATCGTGAAGCGCTCGCGCGACCAATCGCAGGAGGCGCCCAGCCGCTTGAGCTGGTTGATGATGGTGCCGCCGCTCTCGGCTTTCCATTGCCAGACCCGGTCGAGGAATTTGGCGCGGCCCATCTCGCGACGGCCCGGCTCCTGCCGTTCCATCAACTGCCGCTCGACCACCATCTGGGTGGCGATGCCGGCATGGTCGGTGCCGGGCTGCCAGAGCACGTCGCGTCCGCGCATGCGCTCGAAGCGGCAGAGGATGTCCTGCAGCGTATTGTTCAGCGCATGTCCCATGTGCAGCGAGCCCGTCACGTTCGGCGGCGGGATCACGATGGTGAACGGCGCGGCGTCGCGCCGCTCGGGGCGGCCGGCCTTGAAGGCGCCACTCTCCTCCCAGACGCGGGACATCCGGCTTTCGATATCGGCAGGCTGGTAGTTTTTCTCGATCATGGCACTACAAATGGGGATGTTTGAGAGCGCTAAAAAGCCGTCCGGACGCGCCAAGTCAACCGGACTGGCGCGTCCAAACCGCCATAACACCCATTAGGGATGGCTGAATTGAGGGGGCTTCGCGGCCCGGGCGGCTAACGCCCCCGCGAAACCCGCTCGATCTCGGCTTTCACGATCCGCTCGACCAGCCCCGGCAGGTTGTCGTCCAGCCATGATTTGAGCATCGGCCGCAGCATTTCCTTGACCAGGTCCTCCAGCGTCCGTGCATTGTTGCTGAGCACGGTATTGGCCAGCGAATTGAACGCGCTTTCGACCGCGTTCATGGTCGTGCGCGACAGGATTGGCTGCTGACCATAGGAGGAACTCTCGGTCGCTGGCTCATAGGCTGGCTGCCGCGGTGGAGACGGCGGTGGCTTGGTGGCTTCCGTGAATTCGATGTCGTCCTGCGGTTCAACTTTCTGAAAGGTCGGTGGCGGCGGCTTGGGCGTCGGCGTCGGTGCCGGATCCGGCAGGGCCATTTCGTCAGTCAGTTCGAATACGTCGCCGTCGGGTTGCGGCGGCCTGACTTCGGCCTCCTGCGTCGCCTCATCGAGGCTTGCCAGCATGGCGTCGATGTCGTCCTGGCTGTTCGTTTTGGCTGGTGGTGGCGCCGGCGCAGGTTTTGGCGCTGCTGGCGCCGACTTCGCCGCTGCGGGAGTCGGCGGCGGCGGAATGTCCTTCACCACCGGCTTGGGGGCCGGCGCGGCGGCGACCGCTGGTTTCTCCGGCGTCGCAATGCTTGCCGGCCTGTCGTTTGCGGGTTTATCCGCGGAAGCGGGCTTGGCCTCATCATCGGCAATGATGCGACGGATCGACGCCAGAATCTCCTCCATGGAGGGCTCTTGGACCTTTGCAGGTTGCGTCATTTCCGACTCCACATCGAAATTATCCTACACCAAGCCACACGAGATTCGGCGGTTCCGGATGAAGCGGCCGGAATTTTTCATCGCTCGAGTCCGGACTTGTCCCCAGATCAACGGTTACCGGTGCGTTGCACGCGGTGCGTTCGCCCTCACGGCAACCGATCCGCAGCGATGGACGCAAAAAGCCGTTGCGAATCGTTGTGTTGCCTATGGAAACGGTATGTCAGGGCAACAATCGATTGCAAGCAACGCGCTTCGAAGTTTTGCGGCGTCTTCATGACCGCCACGCGACATATGGAGTCGGCGGTCGCGCGCGGGACAAACGAGTGCTCAGAAATGCGATGGGCCCGCTAGCAAGCGGGCCCATCTGTCTATTTAGAGCAATATGCGGAAGCGACGATCAGCGGCCGTCGGGCGTTCGAACCCCGGCCCAGCTATCACGCACCTGCTGGTAGTGAACGCTCGCATCGTAGGTTTGGGTCGGCAGGTTGAGCACCTGGGGCTGCAGCCGGCCCACCGCCTGCAGCACGCTGTAGGAAGCAACGACACGGTCATGCTGCGCGATGACCAGAGCGTTGCGGGCGTTGACCAGCGCCTGCTGCGCGTTCAGCACGTCGAGCGTGGTGCGCTGTCCGGCCTTGGCTTCCTCGCGCACGCCGTTGAGCGCAATCTCGGATGCCGTCACCTGCGCCTGCGCCGAAGACACCTGGGCCTTACCAGCCACCAACTGGCCCCATGCCGTGACGACATTGGCTCGGGCCTGGTCGCGCGTCTGTTCGAGCACAAGGCGCTGCTGGGCCAGCGATTCCTTGTTTTGGCGGATCAGCGAATATTCGGCACCGCCCTGGTATATTGGCACCGCAATCTGCGCGATCGCCGACGCCTGGAACTGGCGCTGGATGACCAGCGTCTGATCGTAGGCCTGCTGCGCGCTCGCCTGCAGCGTCACGCTCGGAAAGAGCGCGCCCTCAGCGATCTTGACGTTGAGGAAGTTGACGTCGACGCCAAACATCGCCGCGGTCACGTTCGGGTTCTGCGTCAGCGCGAGTTCGATGGCGGCATTGAGGGTCGGCGGCAGGAAACGGTCGACCGGTGAGCCCGGCGCGAGATTCGTCGGCTCGCTGCCGATGATGCGCCGGAAGTTGGATCGCGTCGTGGTCAGTTGCGATTCGGCCGTGAGCTGCTGCGTGCGGCCGGCGGCAAGTTGCGCCTCCGATTGCGCGACGTCGGTGCGCGTCACCTCACCGACATTGAACCGGTCGCGGGTCTGCTTGAGCGTCTGCTCGAGCACGCGTGTGTTGCTGCGCTGAACCTCCACGATCGCCGCATCGCGCAGGTAATCCATGTAGATCGAGGCAGCGCTGAACAGCACGGTCTGCTCGATATTCCGCAGCGCTTCGCGCGAGCCGGAGACCTGGCTCTCTGCGGCCCGCGTTCGGTTGCCGGTCTGAAATCCATTGAACAGGGTCTGCGAAATCGTGGCGCCGACGGCGCGCGGGACCTGCGTTCCATGCGCAGCCACCCCACCCGAGATGGCATCGGTATACTGATAACCGCCGCTCGCCGTGATCGACACTCTCGGCCGGTAGCCCGACAACGCTTGCGGCACGTTTTCGTCGGTGGATCGCACAAAGGCGCGCTGCGCATTGAGTTGCGGATTGGTCTGATAGGCGCGAACCAATGCGGCCTCGATCGTGTCGGCCAGGGCCGGCGTCGGTCCCATGCACGCCAACAAAAGGACCGCTGCCGCGGCTCCGGTGACAACCTTCACCCCACGCATCCCCAATAATCCATCCATTGCTATTCACCACCCGGCTCGAGACCATGAACCGGGCGCCGCTTCGATCGAAGTGAGTCCCGCCTCACCTTATTCCGCAGCTAGGCTGGACGGAACTACCTCGCAACGGAACCCGGTGGAAACTCTTCACGTGGGGCAAACGGGCCACACTTCTGATTCAGAACGGGATTTTAACGCTTCGAATCGCCACCAAGCCGCCACCATACGAACTCCCTCGCTTCGCGCCGGCCGTGAATCCGCCTTTAGTTGTGAATCCGCATTCGCCGGAACGCCTGGAAAGAGGCCCTCCTCCCTCCGGGACGATGCATCTTGTTAGAACACGAAAGCCGGCAAGCGCTCCAGGCCCGGCAGGAGCGGCGCCACGGCATCGAATAGCGGCCGATGCCCGAAATCCCCGTGGGTATGTGTCACGACGGCGGCCCGTTGCGGCTGCGACAAGGCAAACACCCCGACCAATCGCCCACCCTCGCGGAGCTGCTCGTAGAGTTCCTGCGGCACGATCTCGGTGGCACCATTGAGGAAAATGACGTCGAACGGCGCGTCCGCGACATCGCCCTTCGCCGCCGGCGCCGCGCGCACGGTCACGTTGGCGGCACCGGTCCCCGCAAGCGCGACCTTGGCCTGGTCGGCGAGCGCGGGCTCGCTTTCGGTGGCGAACACCTCCCCGGCGAGCCGTGCGACCACGGCAGCCGCGTAGCCAGTCGCGCAGCCGACGACCAGAACGCGGTCAGTCGAATTGATCTCAGCCGCCTGCAGCATCTTCGCCATCACGGCTGGCTTGATCAGGTAGCGCTTCGTCGCGCCGCCCTCGCTGACATCGAGGTCGAGATCGAGATAGGCCAGCGCGCGCTTGCTTTCGGGAACGAAGGCCTCGCGCGGCACGGCAAGCATCGCATCGAGAATACGCGCGTCGGTGACGTCACTGGTGCGCACCTGGCCATCGACCATTTTCTGGCGCGCGGTCGAGAAACCGGACATGGGCTGAAACCTGCAAGTCGCGCGGCGCGGCCGCGACGGGAGTGAGACCGCCCGTCTTTTGGAACAAGCAGGATCAAAACGCAACACGCCCGATGGGCCATACCGGCCCCGCGCGTTCTTGCAGGGGAACAGCGCCTATTCGATCGCGACGGCAAGCCGGCCGATCAGCCTCGCAGCTTCGTCAAGATACATGGAATCGTGCTCTTCGACGATCTGCGCGAGCCGCTGAAGGCATTCGTCGTCGCTCATGGTCGGGATATCGCTCGGGACGATCGAGGGTGTTGTTTTCGGCACCTCGGTGTCGAAGACGGCCATGGAATCACCTCGCAAGGAGCCCTGCTTAACCAAAAATCGACGATGAATGAGTCGATTTGGCGGCTGTCCGCATCAAATCCGCAAAGCGCCACGCGGATGTGACTGAGTCGCGCCCGTCAGGACGAGTCGAATCTGGAGGTTGGATGCGAATCCGCCTTGCCGGGCCGCGCAAGCGCGAAACCAAGAGCTTAGGAAATTCGGCTAACAGCTCGATTTAATTGAGAGATTGGCTCCCCGGGCTGGATTCGAACCAGCGACCATTCGATTAACAGTCGAATGCTCTACCGCTGAGCTACCGAGGAATGGGCGAAACCGGCGTTTCGCTTGCGGTCAGCCCTATAACAAAGCCTTCCCAGCTTGCAAAGGACCAAATGGACCCCTCCGCACAGTTCGAAGAGATAACGGCGCGAACCACCGGGCTGCTCGGCAATCGCCATTTCAGGGCTTCAGGTCGAATCTGGCCTGTCCGGTCCTTGGATCGGCCGGGACGGAAAGATGCTGGTGGATCATCTTCCATTGCCCATCCTTCTTCTGAAACACTCTCGTGCTTCGCGACCAATTCTCGATCTCCGGCGCTGAAGCTGAGCGGTAGCGCATGCGGTTGAGGCCCCACGCGATGGCAATGTCATCGCGCACGATCACCTGAAGATCAGGAATGTCCCATTCGAAGTCGCCCTTGATCAGGTCGAAGCCCTGCTGGCAGACTTCGCGAATGGCATCGATACCGCGGTACTGAAGTGGCGCGACATGTTCATAGGAGTGAATATCGGGATCGAGAGGACGCATGGCGCCGTCGATGTCCAGCGCCGATGAAGTGCGCAGCCAGTCGGCGAAAAGAGCGCGGAGCTCCTGCTCGTCCGCTGCATTCCTGATCATATGCTTCTCCTTTCAGGTGGTGACGTTCGAGCTTGTCAGGCGGGCGGCGAGTTTGTCGAAGCATTCCTGCCAGCCCTCGGCATTGCCGTCGCGGCGCAGACTGCTGTCGTAGCCAACCTGATGGAACGTCATGTCAGTGCCGCCGCGTGAAGCCTTGAAGGTGACGGTGATCAGAGTCTCCGGTCCTGAGTGGGCGCCATCGACCTGGGTCAGGGTCAGCGCGAGCAACTTCCCCGGCACCATTTCCCGGAACTCACCGCGCTCGAAATAGACGTGCCCGGTCGAGGAGCGAAAATCGACCCGCCACTTTCCTCCCGGCCGTGCGTCAATCTCGCAGCCAGTGACCTCGTAGCCGTCGGTTGCAAACCAATGCCGGATCTGTTCGGCTTCAATCCAGTTGCGGTAGACGAGCTCGGGCGGGGCCGGAAACCAGCGTTGGATGGTGGCGCCCAGCGGCTTCTCCTCCAAGGTCACCTTGCCTCTCTCCATTATTCTCCTCCCGTTTGCTTCGCCAGATGGGTTTCGAGCTTGTCGAAGCGCTGCAGCCAGAGCTTGCGATAGTTGGCGAGCCAGGAATCGATCTCGATCAGCGGACTGGCGACGATCCGCGACGGACGCCGCTGGGCATCGCGGCCCTTCGTCACCAGGCCCGCCGCTTCCAACACGGCGACATGCTTGGAGACAGCCCGGGGCGTCAGCGCGAACGGCTTGGCCAGTTCGGCGACCGAGGCCTCGCCTTCCAACAGCCGCGCAAGGATTGCCCTGCGCGTCGGATCAGCCAGCGCGCCAAACGTGGCGCTCAACGTGTCTTGGGTTGGCATATCTGGAACCAAATAGTTCTGGAACTGATTGGTTCCTATATGAGCGTGCACCTTTCGTCAAGGGCGCACGCGTTCGAATCGCTTGAGCCGATCGCTCAGCTTTCGGCCGTTGGATGAATCTCCTAATGGGATTTCATCCGCCTAATGGAGCCCGCATGTCTGGTTCGAGCAAATTTGCTGTCGACGGTTTCACAACCATCCCGGCGCTCTTTGAAGAGCCGGACTTGCAAGAGATCGAAAAGCAGGTTCACCACCGGCTCGCACAGCCGCATGATCCGATGATGAACCGCGTTGGGAACGATCTCGTCCCGTTGCGCTGGAATGATCCAATCGTCACGCGCTTGCTCTGCCGGACATCCGTGCTCGGTCGGATCAGATCTACAGTCGCGGCTGACGACCTGCGCTGGATTTCGGCCTACATCTCATCCAAAGGCGCCTCTACGCCTGCGCTGCTATGGCACCAGGACTGGTGGTGCTGGGACCACTCCATCAGTTTCGCGCCGACCGCCCCGCAGATCGCAATCCTGTGCTACCTCTCAGACACGAGTGACCGGACGGGCGCATTGCGAGTTCTTCCGGGTTCTCATCTGCGCAGTCTGCCGATCCACTCCGACCTGCCCGAGCCGCATAGTGCGGCCGCCGAGCAGTTGGCGCCCGACCACCCTGCTCTCAGTAACCATGAAGGACAGATCACGCTCAATCTGCGCCGTGGCGATGCAGTGGCGGTGGACTATCGTCTCCTCCATGGAACGCATCCAAATCGCAGCCTTTCACGGCGCGATGCGCTGCTGTTTTCTTTCACGCCGAATTGGCGCTTTCTTCCTGACTCCATTCGCGCGCATCTCGCAATGCATCCGGCCCTGCCAAGTGCTGCTGAATGGCCCACCATCGCCGAGTGGGGAGAAGATCTCTTTCCACGATACGACGGCACGCCGACTTCCCTGCAGATCAATAGAATAGCGCCGTCGCGCACATAGCGTTCACAGCGTCACGTCGCGTTCGAT
Source organism: Bradyrhizobium sp. Crot121 (assembly GCF_059512385.1). Taxonomy (NCBI): domain Bacteria; kingdom Pseudomonadati; phylum Pseudomonadota; class Alphaproteobacteria; order Hyphomicrobiales; family Nitrobacteraceae; genus Bradyrhizobium; species Bradyrhizobium sp. Crot121. The sequence continues at coordinate 87,364 of NZ_JCAMOR010000015.1, forward strand.
GCAACGGGATGACTTTGTGCCAAGCGCGCCTTGAAACTCGGCACATCATGTAATATACGAAGTTACATGATGCGAGACCGCCGCTCCTCCTCCGTGCTTCATACTCTTTTGCGCATGGCTGAGCCCGGCGAAGCGCTGAACGCCGTTTTGGACGGAGCTTTCGCCGAAGCAGAGGCGCTACTGCTCGATCGCTTCGGCGCCATCACCATCGCCGATCTCAGTGCGGAATTCTCGCGGCGTCATGTGGCGCACAAGGAAAGGAACCGAAATGCTTCATGACGTGATCGTCATTGGCGGCAGCTACGCCGGCATGGCTGCGGCCCTTCAATTGTTGCGCGCCCGGCGCAAGGTGCTCGTCGTTGACGCAGGCGTCCGGCGCAACCGGTTCGCCTCGGAATCCCATGGCTTTCTTGGTCAGGACGGGGTCGATCCGGCCGAGATCGCGCGCACTGCACGAGAACAGCTCACGGCCTATCCGACGCTCACATGGCTCGAGGGAACCGCTACCGACGCCAAGCGGCAAGAAGATGGTTTCGCGGTGACAACAGCCGACGGCGAGTTCTATCGTGGCAAGAGGCTTATCCTTGCCACCGGCGTCAGCGATGCACTCCCTCATCTTGATGGGCTCGCCGAGCGCTGGGGCAGTAGCATCTTTCACTGCCCCTATTGTCACGGATATGAACTGAATGAGGGACGGATCGGTGTAATCGCCACGAGCCCCGACGTGCTCCATCACGTCGTTCTGTTTACGGAATGGGGAGACGTGACGCTCATGCTCAACGGTGCCTTCGAGCCGGACGCGGACGCCCGCGCCGAGCTTGCTGCGCGGGGCGTCGTGATCGAGACAGGTCCTATCGCAGGCATCGAAGGCCACGCAGACGTGAGGCTGCAAGACGGACGCGTCCTGCCTTTCGCCGGCCTGTTCACGGCAACGCGCAACGCGCCCTCCACGCCATTGGCTGAGACGCTTGGCTGCGAATTGGAAACGACTCCGTTCGGCACCCAGATCCGAACCGACGAGACCAAGCAAACGACGGTGCGCGGCGCCTTTGCCTGCGGAGACGTCGCGCGAGCACCGCATTCGGTATCGCTTGCGGTCGGCGATGGCGCAATGGCGGGGGTGCATGTGCACCGTTCACTGGTGTTTTGAGGGGCCCGCATTGGGGAGCGGTCCAGCAATGTAGCGAGATAACGGACGTTTGCGACGAACGCGCGTCGGGGACGCTATTTCCGTGCGTAATGCACTCCGCTCCAACCGCTTGCTCGCGCCACAACACCCTGTGGTTATGGGTCCTCGCTTTCGCGAGGACGACGGCGTGGCGGGCCGCGCGATCAATCGTGAATGCGCCGGCACTCACGGCCGGCGGCACACCAGATCGATCTCGATCAGCGCGTCGTAAGCAAGCCCGGTGACGCCGACGCAAGTGCGTGCCGGCAGGCGGTCCGGCGGGAAATAGCTGCGATAGGTTTCGTTCATGGCGGCGTAGTCTTCCTTGAAGCGCGTAAGATAGATGCGCGACATCACGATGTGCTCGAAGCCGAGACCGAGACCCTCGAGCACAACGCGCAGATTTTCCATCACCGCCTTGGTCTGCGCGACGATGCCGTCGGGCAATACGCCGGGACTAGCGGGCGTGTCTGGCATCTGGCCTGTGACGAAGATAAAGCCGTCGGCCTCGACAGCGTGGCTGAAGGGCGCGACGGGCTTTGGCCCGCCTGCGATCATGTGGAATTTCAATGTCGGTATCCTTCTGTTATCGCGACAGTGCCGCATCCTCGAACAACCGCTTGCTCAGGATCGCATGCACACCCCAATTGCCGTCGACGACCTGGGTGACGCCGAAATCGACCGCTGCCGACATCAGCGCGATCGCCTCGTCCTCGCTGAGACCTTTGATGTTCATCAGGAAGCGCCGCATCTTGCGGAAGGCGTCCTTCATCGCAAGGTCGAGCGAGGACGTCGCATAGACTTCGCTCTGCCCGTGCGCGCCGAACTCGGCGAGATAGTTCGGATGGCTGAAGCCGGTCAGCACCCAATCGGTCGCGGTCTCGATCAGGGGATAGCTGAGATCGGCAAACGGTTGGCCAGCCAGATTGCCTTTCTTGTGCAGGATCACCTGGAACGTGCCGGTCATCGAGCATTCGATCGCCGTTCCGCTCAACTCGCCATCGCCCTGGGCGGCATGGGGATCGCCGACCGAGAGCAGCGCGCCTGGCACCGAGACCGGAAGATAGACGGTCGCCCCCTTGCCGAGCCGCCAATTGTCCAGATTGCCGCCGAAATAGGACGGCGGTACGGAATCGACGAAATCAACTTCGCGCGGCGCGACCGCGATCACGCCGAAATGCGGCCGGAGCGGAATGCGGATGCCGTCGAGCACGGCGTGGCGGCGCCTCACCGAACCAGGTGCGACGGGAATGCCGGGATAATCGTAGGTCGTATGAACCACGCCGAATGGATCGGTCTGCGGCTCCCAGCGGTAGGAATAAAGCGCGCGCGCATGCGGTGTTTCGTCGTGGTCACCTTCGTGACCCGCGAAGTAGATTTCGTAGATCGTCACCGCCTCGCGCGGCTTGGGGCCGGCGAGCAACTCGTTGTAGTGATAGCCCCACCAGGCCGCGACGCTGGAGCCGAATACCCTGCCCTCATAATGCGGATTGCGGCTCGGCCGCGGCACGATATCGAGGATGCGCACCTCCAGGACATCGCCGGGCTGTGCATCCTTGACCGCGATCGGGCCGGTGCAGATATGCACGCCGAACCCCTCGCCCGCGCCGCGCCCGAACACCGAGGCATCCATCGGACCGGCGCCGCGCCGGTCGACGTTCTTGCGGTCATTGGTCCAGCCGAACACGCTTTCGGCGCCGGCATCACCCGTGATCATTCTTTCAGGATCATCAGACGCATGCTGGGTCAGGGTTTCGATCGTGATCGTGTCGCCGGAATTGATCTCGGCTTGCGGCGCAAGCGTGCGGCTGAAGTAGCCCCAATGCACGCGGTTCGCGTCGACGGAGAGATGATGGTGGGCCGCGCGATGCTCCCGTTCGCCTTCGTGCGCCGGCCCCGTTGCGACGGCGGCCATATTCCTTCCGACGCTCGATGGCTGATGCGTTCGCAGTTGCGCAAGCGCCTCCTGCGGCCAGCCGCGCTGACCCGCGGCGATCGACGACGGCGCCGCGCGCTCGGCCTCCTGCTGGCGAAACTCGCGCGGTGGCAGACCAAAGCGATGACGGAAGGCGCGGCTGAAATGCGCGGAGTCGCTAAAGCCGTACCGATAGGCGATCTCCGAGATCGATCGATGCGCCTCCGCCAGGTTCGACAGATCAGCCCAGGCGCGCTGCAGCCGCCGCTCGCGTACATAGTGCGAGAAATTGTCGCCGACGCCCTCGAACAGCTTCTGCAGGTAGCGCTCGGAAATCCCTTCGGCCTGCGCGACACGCGACGGCGCAAGCTCGGGATTGTCGAGGTTGCGCTCGATGGTCTGGCAAATCCGGTGCAGGATCGCCGCTTGCGTGGCGGTACCGGCGACCTCTGAGGCGGGAGAGGTGGACTGGTGCGCAAGCGTCAAGAGAAGATCGACGAGGCTTTGCGCAATGGCCGCCCATTCGATGTCGCTCAGCGTTTCCAGGGTGCGGGAGGTTGCATCCAGCAATCGCGAGAACACATCGGCAAGGCCGGCGGGCGCGACGACGCGGGCTTCGGACGCGATCGGCCTGCCGATGAGGCGGCCGTGCCGCGCTTCGGCTGCAACAGAGAGGATGATCGCGCGCATATCGCGCTGGAACATCAGGCTCCAGTCGCCATGCCGCGGCAGCAGCAGGAGATGGCCAACGGGAACGATACGGTGGCTCGCGCCTTGCCGCAGCATCACGCCGTCCTCGATCGGGAGCAGCGCGATCGGCAATCCCTCGCCCGATTGCGGCAGCGGCGCGATCCCCTGCGATCCCGCCGCGATCCGGGTCAGCGCCACGCCTACGGCGTTGCGATGCGAGGCCGTCGCGTGACCGTCGTCGAATGCGCTTGCGGAAGCCGGCTGCAGGCCGACCGCAGCCAGGACGTCCCGCCATGCCTCCAGGCGGTCGTCTCGCGCGTAGGATTCACTCGTGAACGGACGGAAGCTCATCGGTTCGACCCAATCAGAGCCGATCGAAGCAACCCGCGTGCCAGACAAGCGCAGTCCTCCGCCAAAATGGCGGCGTCAAAACGACGCCGGCAAATTCAACCCACGATCAAAAGCGGTCCATTCTCAAGGCATTAGTCGCACCTGAAGACGTTCTTGCGGATCGTGCCGTGCACGCCCCAATTGGCGTCGACCACCTGGGTAACGCCGAAATCGGCGCCGACCGACATCAACGAGATCGCCTCGTCTTCGCTCAGCCGGTGCACGGTCATCAGGAACCGCCGCAGCTTGCGGAACGCGTCTCGCATCGCACGGTCGAGGCTGGAATGGTTGGCAATCTCGGTCTGCGCACCGGCGCCGAGCTCGGCGAGATAGTTCGGATAGGTGAAGCCATAGACCGACCAGGCATGGTCGGTCTCCAGCATCGGATGCGTGAGGCCCTCGAGCGCGGTTCCGCCGAGATCATTGTTCTTGTGCAGGATGAATTCGAAATCCCCGGTCAGCGAGGTCTCGATCGCGGTGCCGCCGAGTTCGCTGTCGCCTTGCGCGGCATGGGGGTCGCCGACCGAGAAGAACGCGCCGGGGACGGCCACGGGATAATACATCCGCGCGCCCTTCCCGATCCGCCAGTCGTCGATATTGCCGCCGGTATAGCTCGGCGGGATCGAGCTGACATAGTCGGCCTCCGACGGCGCCAGCCCCATGGTCCCGAAATGCAGCCGCGCCGGCACCTTGACGCCGGTGAGGATGTTCTCACGCTTGCGGATGGTCGCATGGTCGACCCGCACGCCGGGATAATCGATGGTGGCGTGCACGATGCCATCAGGGTCGGTCTGCGGCGTCCAGACGTAGTTGTAGACGGCCTTTGCGAACGGCTCGCCCGAGGCGTCGAGCTCGAAAATCGTGATCACCTCGCGCGGCTTCGGCTCTTCGATGAGATCGTGATAATGGAAGCCCCAATTGGCTGCGACGTTCGAGCCGAAGCAGCGGCCGGCGTGGCAAGCGCTGCAGCTCGGACGCGGCCTGATGTCGAGGATGCGCACCTCCAGGACATCGCCGGGCTCGGCGTTCTCGATCGCAACCGGCCCGGTCAAAAGATGCACGCCAAGCCCCTCACCCGCCCCGCGGATGAACGGCCCCTCGGTCGGGCCGGAGCCGCGGCGCGCCACGGCCTTATGCTCGCGCGTCCAGTGGAACACGCTCTCGGCGCCGGGATCGCCTGCGATCATCCGCTCGTAATCGTCATTGGCGTGATGGGTCAGCGTCTCGATGGTGGCGCGGTCGCCCGAGCGCAGCGTCAGCGCCGGCGCGACCTTCTTGCTGAAGTAGCCCCAGTGGACGGTGGCCGGCGAGACCGGCAGGGTAAAGTGCCTCATGCAAGTGCCTCTTCGGGGGATCGGAACGATCGAAGTTCTGGCGCGTGACGCTTCATCTCACCGGCTCCGGCGTCTTGTCGGCTTCCATCACGCTGAGGAAGCGCGCGGTGACGGGATGGCGCGGATTGGACAGCACCTCATGCGCCGGCCCCTCCTCCAGGATCCTGCCGCCGCTCAGGAAGGCGACGCGGTCGGCCACCTCATCGGCGAAGCGGATCTGATGCGTCGAGATGATCATGGTCAGGCCGTCGTCGATGGCGAGCCGCCGGATCACTTCCAAGACTTCGTTGACGAGTTCGGGATCGAGTGCCGAGGTCGGCTCGTCCAGAAGCAGCACGCTCGGGTTCGGCGCCAGCGCGCGGGCGATTGCCACCCGCTGCTGCTGCCCGCCCGACAGGTGCCGCGGCAGCGCATCAGCGCGATGGCTCAGGCCGACGCGGTCGAGCAGTTCGCGCGCGCGACGCTCGGCGTCAATTCGTGTCATGCCATGGACCCAGCGCAAGGGACCCGCGACGTTCTCCTTCGCCGTCAGGTGGCTGAACAGGTTGAACTGCTGGAACACCATGCCGACACCGACATTGGCGCGCTCATTGGCGATCGCGCGCGGCGAGAGCGGCCTGCCGTCGTCGTCGAAGCCGAGCCGCCGTCCCCGACACGCACCGTGCCGGCATCCCAATTCTCCAGATGATTGATGCAGCGCAGCAGCGTACTCTTGCCGGAGCCGCTGGGTCCGAGCAGCGCGATGACCTCGCCGACGCGAACCGTGAGATCCAAGCCGTCGAGCACATCTTGCGCGCCATAGCTCTTGCGCAGATCCTTCACCTCGACGGCGACATTGTTGCGCGCGATCGTCGCGGTGCGTCTGGCACGCTCCGCCGGCGTCAGCGTCCTCGACAGCGGCGCCGGAATGTACGGCTCTATGCGTGCCGCAACGTCGACCGGCGGCGCAGTCTTCTCCGCAAGCTCCAGCTTGGTCAGGAGATCCACCCGACGCCAGGGCAGATAATCGGCGAGCGTGCGCTTACGTGAGGCACGATCGAGATCGAGCAACCATTCCAAGGCGAGCTGAATGCCGCTGATCGCGCCGGTCAACACGAGATAGATCAAGCCGGAGGCGAAGAAGATCGAGAAGAAATCGAAGGTCGAGGACGCAAGCTGCGTGCTTCGCAGCGTCAATTCCTGGACCGCGATCACGGAGGCCAGCGACGAATTCTTCAACGCGCTGACGGACTCATTGCCGAAGGCCGGGATCATGGTGCGGATCGCCTGCGGCGCGATCACCCGCCGCATCAGCACTGCCGGCGTCATGCCGAGCGCCTGTCCCGCTGATATCTGTCCGCGCTCGACGCCGAGCACGCCGGCGCGCAGCATCTCGGCAATGAATGGCGCCTCATTGCAGGCGAGCGCGAGGCCGGCCGCCAGCACGGCCGGCAGTTTGATGCCGATATGCGGCAGCGCGTCGTAGGCGAACACCATCTGCAGGATCAGCGGCGTGCCGCGGAAGATCACGGTGTAGCCACGCGCGATCGCCGACAGCCACCAGAGGTGGCTGAGCTGCATCCAGGCCAGGATCAGGCCGAGGATCAGCCCGCCTGCGAGCCCGAGGGCGGTCACCTCCAGGGTGAGCTCGATGCCCGCGAGCAGGTAAGGCAGGCTGAGATAGTGCAGGAACAGGGACATCAGTTGACGGTCAGCAGGCCCGGTTCCTTGAGATTGTCGGGATCAAGTCCCCACTTCTTGAGCAGCGCGAGCTGGTCGCCGGACTTGTAGATCTCCGTCAGTGCGGCCATCACCGCGTCGCGAAACTTCGGCTTGTCCTTGGGCACGGCAATGCCGACCGAGTACGGGATCGTCACCGCGATCGCCTTCTCGAGCTTGTCCGGATAGGCCTTCACCGCGTTGTCGACGGTGTTGACGTCGTTGATGTAGGTGTCGGCCCGGCCGGCCAGGATCGCCTGGATGCAGTTGGCGTTGTTGTCATAGAGCTGCAGCGTCGGCTCAGGCTTGCCGGCAGCTTTGCATTGGGGAATGAGGGCCTGCACCAGCGGCACCTCGACGAAGCCGGTGTTTTCGGCCGCCGCCGCGCCGCACAGCGACAGGTTGATGCCGTTGATGCCCTTCGGATTGCCCTTGGCAACCAGCACGCCGTCGAACACTTTCGAATAGGTAATGAAGTCGGCCGCCTTCGCGCGCTCCTCGGTCGCGTAGATGTCCGAGATCACGATGTCCGCCTGCCCGCTGGCGAGCGTTGTCAGCAATGCGGCAAAAGTCACGGCCTTGTAGGTCAGTTTGAAGCCGAGGCATTCACCGATCATTTCGCCGAGATCGATGTCGAAGCCGACATACTTGCTCGGGTCTTTCGGGTCGATCGATTCATAGCCCGGCGTGTGCGGGTTGATCGCGTTGACGAGCGTCTTGCCCTTCCAGTCCGGATATTTCTCCTGAAGCGCCGCGCATGCCGCCGGCGCCGCCGCCTGCGCGCTTAGCGGCACCAGAAATCCCGCGGCGACGATCGCGCCCAGAATCGCGCGACGCCACGGAAGTGACGCGTGCCGTGCTTCCCCACAAAGCCATTTCTGCATGTTGCCAGCTCCTCCGACGTTGTCATGGCCACGGCCATGTCCCAAAGCTCGGAACGAAGGCTACGGGGAACCGCTCCGCAAAAGCTTGTCTGGCGGCGTACAAAAAATTGGATGAAGCGGGCCTGCGGTTTGGGCAACGGCTGCTCAAATTGTATTCGAGTCATGGCCCGACGTTTGGGGCGCGCGATTCACTGCTCGAACACCGCGGAGCACACCGCGCTCAGACTAGCCTTCTGCCGACGCAGGCAGGCGACGGGCGCGGCTTTTCAGGGCTGCCGATCGCGTAACACTTGCCTTCATGACCGCGTCTCCCTAAGCTCAATCCTGCTTGCACTGCAGGCGAGATTGGGACTTACGCGAATTCATTTTGGTCAAATGTGATTTTTCTCACAGTGCGGTGGGACCGCGCCGGCAATAGCGTTCATACGGCGCTAGCAAGACTCTGGTAACCAAGTGAGGGGGCGGCTGCCGGATCGCTAAAATTGGAGCGATCCGCTCAATCCGCCCACAAACCCATTTTGCGACGTTGCGCTCACAACCCCCGGAGAGCGCAATGAGCGAAGCTGAATTTGATCTGGTGTTGGACGCTGTGCGAGCAGCCGTCGCCCCGACGCCGCAGGAGGATTTCATGGCTCAGCCATTGCCCCGCTTCCAGCCGCCGCCACGCCCGGCGAATGACAACCAAACGCCCTGGCCGCTCATCCCATTTCCGGATGGTTGGTACGCCTCCTGCTAAAGAGCGCCGCAATGCCGGCGACGCAGCTGGAGTTTCAGAATTCTGCAGGAACCGGTTCGGGGCCGGTTGCCTAAGTCCTTGAACCTCTGTATTGATCCGCCCCGCTTGAGGCCACGTGGCGGAGTGGTTACGCAACGGTCTGCAAAACCGTGTACACCAGTTCAATTCTGGTCGTGGCCTCCACTCATACAATCAATGGCTTACGCCTGATAGATAAGGCGTCGCTTTCATCGCTTCCGGCGCCGAAAATCGCGCTTTTTCGGCTTTGGGGCGAGTTCCGGCATCGCGCGCTGTACCTGGCGATATCTTGCCAGCATCCGCTCGAAGCTCGCATTCAGGGTTTCGGCAATGTCCGGCCGCTTTTCGAGCGCGGCGAGCAGCAGGCCGGCCGCCTCGATCGTGGAAAGTCCATCGCGGCGCGGTTCGCGGCGAAGCTGGCCGTAGCGTGACGGCTGGCGGGGGCCCAGAATCACCCGCTGGCATTTCAGCATCCAGGGATTGCGCCACCACAGCGCCTTGGCCTGGCTCCAGGTGCCATCGAGCAGCACGATGCCTTCGATGCGTCCGAGGATGCTGCGCTGGTTCGGCTCCAGCTCGGCCTTGCGGTCGACGGCAACGACCTCGGCATCGGTGTCGAGATCGGCGACCTTGGCGGAGCCGAGATAGAGCACCGCCCAGCGCGACGGGTCCGCCACCGGTCGCCCCAGCGCCTTCGACAGGCTCGGCCAGGACAGTCCGATCCGCACCACTGCATCCTCGAAGTGGCGCGCGGTCAGCCGTGCGGTGCCGAGCGCCCTATCCTGCTCCTGCGGATGCTGCAGGATCAGGAGCCCGATCCGGTTCTCGATCGGCGTAACACTGTCGCAGATGCACAGCGGCATCGGCTTGCCGCAATGCGGGCAATCCGCGACCGGCTCGGCAAGGATTGTCTGATCTGATTCCGTCATCTGCCCGCTATACGCTACGCGGCCGCCAATTCAACTATTCCGCGGGCGCTGCCAGCGCGGCAGGTTCGGCGCGCCGCCGCAACCGGTCGATCAACAGGTAAATCACCGGCGTGGTGTAGAGCGTCAGGATCTGCGAAACGAACAGGCCGCCGATGATGGTGATGCCGAGCGGCCGGCGCAGCTCCGTCCCGGGACCGGTGGCGAGCACCAGCGGAATGCCGGCAAACAGCGCCGCCATGGTCGTCATCAGGATCGGCCGGAACCTTGCGCTGCAGGCCTCGAAGATCGCGTCCGCCGAGGACAGGCCGCGCTGCCGCTCGGCGTCCAGCGCGAAATCGACCATCATGATGCCGTTCTTCTTGACGATGCCGATCAAGAGGATGATGCCGACAAAGGCGATCACGGTCAGGGGCGTACCGGTCAGTTGCAGAGCCAGCAGCGCGCCCAGCCCTGCGGAGGGCAAGGTCGAGATGATCGTGAGCGGATGGGCCAGGCTCTCATAGAGCACCCCGAGCACGATATACATCGCGACCAGCGCCCCCAGGATCAGGAGCGGCTGCCTTCCGCTGGTCTTGTTGAAGTCGCCGGCGTTGCCGTCAAAGCTGCCACGGATGCCTTCGGGCATATGCAATTCATCCACCGCGCGCTGGATATTCGACGTCGCCTGCTCCAGCGGCACGTTCGGCAGCAGATTGAACGATACCGTGGTCGAGGGGAAGGACTGCGTGTGATAGACGGCGAGCGGCGCCAGCCCTCGCTGATAGTGGACCACAGCCGACAAGGGCACCTGGGCGCCGTTGGCGCCGGCCACGTAGATTCGCTCGAGATTGGACGGATCGGTCTGGAATTTCGGATCGATCTCCAGCACCACCATGTATTGGTTGCGCTGGGTATAGACGATCGAGATCTGCCGCTGCGAGAAAGCGTTGTTGAGCGCGTTGTCGATATCCTGCACACGGACGCCGAGGCTTGAGGCAGTCTTGCGGTCGATCACCAGGTTGAGCTGCAATCCGCCGGGGTCGCGATCGCTGGAGACGTCGGTGATACCTTCGACGGTCTCCATGCGCTTGGCGACGATCGGCGCCCACTTCTGCAACAAATCGAGATCGGCGCTCGAGAGCGTGTACTGGTAGTCGGAATCGCTCTGTCGCCCGCCGGCGCGGACGTCCTGAGCCGCGAACATGAACAGGCGGATCCCCGGCACCATGAACAGGTTGCGGCGCAGGCGATCGATCACAAGCTGTGTCGAAACTCCCCCCCGCTCCTCCGGCGATTTCAGGCTGATGAACATGGTGCCACGGCTGGCGCCGCCGCCCATCCCGCCGCTCCCGAGCGATGAGCCGATGCCGGCGACCGCGGGATCGGCCATCACGATGTCGGCCACCTGTTGCTGCAGCTTGAGCATGGCCTGGAACGAGGTGTCAGCCGATGCCCGCGTCGCGCCGATGACGAAGCCGCTGTCGTCGGTCGGAAAATAGCCCTTCGGCGTCTTAATGTAGAGCGTCACGGTCAGCGCGATGGTGGCAAAGAACACGAGCAAGGTCAGGAACGGAAAATCGAGCACGCCGCGCAGCGTCCACGTATAGAAGCGCACGATGCGCGACAGAGTTCCCTCGATCAGGCGGTCGAACCAGGTGGCGCGGGCGGAGGTCGCTTCCTTGATGTAGTGCGCGCAGATCATCGGGGTGATCGTCAGCGACACCAGGGTCGAGACCAGGATGGCGAAGGTCAGGGTCAGCGAGAATTCGCGGAGCAGCCGTCCGACGATACCGTCCATGAAAATCAGGGGCGTGAAGGCGGCGATCAGCGACAGCGAGATCGAAACCACGGTGAAGCCGATCTGCTTGGCCCCCTCCAGCGCCGCCGGATAAGGCGCCATGCCCTGCTCGAGATTGCGGTACATGTTCTCGATCATCACGATCGCATCGTCGACCACGAAGCCGACCGAGATCGCCAGCGCCATCAGTGACAGATTGTCGATCGAGAACCCGGCGAGCCACATGCCGGCGCACGTGCCCGCCAGCGCCAGCGGCACCGAGACGCCCGCCGCAATCGTCGGCGTCAAGCGGCGCAGGAACACGAACACCACCACCATGACCAGCCCGGCGGTGGCAAGCAGCGTCAGTTGCATGTCGAGCACGCTGGCGCGGATGGTGCCGGTGCGGTCGACGAGGGTGGAAATCTCAAGACCGGCGGGAATCCACTGCTTCAGCTCCGGCAGCATCGCCGTCACCCGGTCGACGGTATCGATGACGTTGGCATCGCCCTGCTTGGTGATCTGGATCAGGACCGCCGGCTGCTTGTTGAACCAGGCGACCGAGCGGACGTTGCGTACGCTGTCTTCGATCTCGGCGACATCCGACAGGCGGACGAAATTGCCGCTCGAGCTCTTGATCAGGATGTTGCGGAACTCGGCGGCGGTCCGCATCTGCGGATTGATCGAGAGCGTCTCGCTCTGGCGGCCGCCATTGAAGATGCCGACCGGTCCGAGCGGATTGGCGTTGACGATGGCCTGGCGGACGTCCTCGGTAGCAATGCCGGCATTCGACAGCGCGACCGGATTGAGCGAGATCCGCACCGCCGGCTGATCGGCGCCCGAGACCGTGACCTCGCCCACTCCCGGCACTTGCGAGATGCGCTGGGCGAGCACGGTATCCGCGACGTCGTACATCGCGCTGGTCGACATCGTCTTCGATGTCAGCGCCAGCACGAATACCGGCGCCGCCGCTGGATTGGCCTTCCTGAAGATCGGCAATGTCGGCAGGTCGGTCGGCAGATCCGCCATCGAGGCGTTGATTGCCGCCTGCACGTCGCGCGCAGCGCGATCAATGTTGCGTCCGATCGCGAACTGCACCTGGATGCTGGTGCTGCCGAGCGAGCTCACCGACGTGATCTGCTCCACGTCCGCGATCTCGCCGAGCCGGCGCTCCAGCGGCGCCGCCACCGTCGCAGCCATCACCGAAGGGTCGGCGCCCGGCCGCGACGCGAACACCCTGATCATCGGAAAATCGACGTTCGGAACCGACGCCACCGGCAGGAACCCATACGCAACGATCCCGATCAGGAACAGCCCGATCGCCATCAGCGTGGTGCCGACCGGACGACGAATGAAGGGCTCCGAGATCGAGATCGACGCCATCACTGCATGCCCTCGGTCGCTCCCGCGACCGGCGGGCCTTGCGGACCCGGGTCCGGTAGCGCGTGCTCGATCCTGCGGTTCAGCCGGTCGAGCGCGAGGTAGATCACGGGCGTCGTGTAGAGCGTCAGCAACTGGCTGAGCAGGAGGCCGCCGATGATGGAAATGCCGAGCGGAAAGCGCAGCTCCGCGCCGGTGCCGCTTTCAATCGCGAGCGGCAGCGCGCCGAACAGCGCCGCCAATGTCGTCATCATGATCGGCCGGAAGCGCAACAGGCAGGCCTGCACGATCGCGTCGTAGGGCGACATGCCCCGATGGCGCTCCGCGTCCAGCGCGAAATCGATCATCATGATCGCGTTCTTCTTGACGATGCCCATCAGGAGAATGATGCCGATCAGGCCGATGACCGAAAGGTCCTGCCCGAACAGCATCAGCGCCAGGATGGCGCCGACGCCCGCCGAGGGCAGCGTCGACAGGATCGTGATCGGGTGGATGTAGCTCTCATAAAGCACGCCCAGCACGATGTAGATGGTGATGATCGCGGCGAGGATCAGCCAGGGCTGGCCCGCGAGCGATCTGGAAAATTCCGCGGCGTCGCCGGTATAGACTCCGACGATGCTGTTGGGCATGCCGATCCGGGTTTCGATCGTCTTCACCGCTGCAACAGCATCGCCGAGTGCCTCGCCGGGCGCGAGGTTGAAGCTGAGCGACACCGCCGGGAATTGCGCCTGGTGCGAGATGGCAAGCGGCGCCGTGGTACGCGTCAGCGTCGCCACCGCCGACAACGGCACCTGCGCGCCGTTCACGCCGGGCAAATACAGCTTGTCGAGAATCGACGGATCGCGCTGATACATCGGCAGCGCCTCCAGCACGACGCGGTACTGGTTGGCCTGCCCGTAAATGGTCGAAATCTGCCGCTGCGCGAACGCGTCGTTCAGGGTATCGTTGACGGCCTGCAGGCTGACGCCAAGCTGGCCGGCGCGCTGACGATTGATATCGAGTGCCGCCCGCAGGCCGGCCTCCTGCGCCTCCGACGACACGTCGCGGAACATCGGATCACGCCGCATCTCGGCGACCAGCTTGCCCGCCCAGCGCGAGACTTCCTTCGCGTCCGTGCCGTTCAGCGTGTACTGGTACTGCGACCGGCTCGACTGTGTCGAAATCTGCACGTCCTGCACCGGCTGGAAATAGATGGTCATGCCGGGGATCAGGGCCGTCTTCTGCTTCAGCCGCGCCACCACCTTCGAAATGTCGTCGCGCCGCTCGCCGAGCGGCTTGAGCGTCATCACCAGCCGGCCGACATTGGTGGTCGGGTTGACCGAACCGGCGCCGATCACGGAAACCACGCCGGTCACGTCCGGGTCCGACTTGATCAGGTCCGCCGCCTTGCTCTGTCGCGCCTGCATTTCAGCGAAAGAGACGTCCGGGCCGGCCTCGGTTACCGCAGTGATCGAGGACGTGTCCTGGAGCGGCAGGAAGCCCTTCGGCGCGATCACATACATGAACAGCGTGAGCGCGATGGTGGCGAAGGTCACCAGCAGCGTCGCGCGCTGGCGCTGCAGTACCCACAACAGCGTGCGATGGTAGAACTCGACCATGCGGTCGATGAAGCGGCTGATGGCGCCAAGGCCCGGCAGCACGAATTCCTCGTCGACGCGCTTCAAGAGCCGCGAGCACATCATCGGCGTCAGCGTCAGCGAGACCACCGCCGAGGTCACGACCGCGATCGTCAGCGTCAGCGCAAACTCGCGGAACATGCGCCCGACCAGCCCGGACATGAACAGCAGCGGAATGAAGACCGCGATCAACGACAGCGTCAGCGAGATCACGGTGAAGCCGATCTCGCTCGCGCCCTTGAGCGCCGCTTCCATCACCGACTCGCCCTCCTCCATGTGGCGGACGATGTTCTCGATCATCACGATGGCGTCGTCGACCACGAATCCGGTGCCGATCGTCAGCGCCATCAGCGACAGATTGTCGAGGCTGAAGCCGGCAAAATACATGATGCCGAAGCTCGTGATCAGCGACAACGGCAGCGCGACGCCCGCGATCAGCGTGGCGCGCAGTGACCGCAGGAACAGCAGCACGACCAGCGTCACCAGCACGACACTCAGGATCAGCGTGAACTGCACGTCGCGTACGGAGGCGCGGATGGTGACGGTGCGATCGCTGACGACGGTCAGGTTGACGCCGGCCGGAATCAGCCGCTGCAGCCGCGGGATCTCGTCGCGGATCTGGCGGACGACCTCGATGACATTGGCGCCGGGTTGGCGCTGGATGTCGATAATAACAGCCGGTGTGCCCTGATACCAACCGCCGGTGCGGTCGTTCTCGAGCCCATCCACGATCACGGCCACGTCGCCGATCGTCACCGGCGAGCCGTTGCGATAGGCGATGATGATGGGCTTGTAGGCTTCCGCCACCGCGATCTGGTCATTGGCGGCGATCGTATAGGCCTGCTGCGCGCCGTCGAGCGATCCCTTCGGGCCCGAGACGTTGGCGCCGGCAATCGCGTTGCGCAGGTCCTCCATCGAGATGCCATAGGCTGCAAGCCGCGCCAGATCGGCCTGCACCCGCACCGCCGGTTTCAGCCCGCCCAATACGGCGACGCGGCCGACGCCCGAAATTTGGCTCAGCCGCTGGCCGAGGATGGTGTCGGCGAGGTCGCTCATCGCACGCAGCGAGATCGTCTCCGACGTCAGCGCCAGCGTCATGACCGGCGCATCCGCTGGATTTACCTTGGCGTAGACGGGCGGGTACGGAAGGTTCTTCGGCAATACCCCCGCGGCGGCATTGATCGCGGCCTGGACGTCCTGGGTCGCGCCATCGATGTCGCGGTTGAGATCGAACTGCAGCGAGATCTGGCTGACGCCGAACGAGCTGGTCGAGTTCATCGATGACAGCGACGGGATTTGTCCGAGCTGGCGTTCGAGCGGTGCCGTAATCAGGGAGGCGATGACGTCGGGGCTGGCGCCCGGCAGTTGCGTCGACACTTGCACTGTCGGGAAATCGACCTGCGGCAGCGCCGAGACCGGCAGCGCGAAATAGCCGAGAGCACCGCCGATCAAAAGCGCGATCCCGAGCAGCGAGGTCGCGATCGGCCGGCGGATGAACGGTTCAGAGACGCCCATGGCTTTGCGTACTCGTCCTTGCGAAGTGATCTCTTTGCTGGAGCATGATCTTTTCGGAAAACCGGTTTCCACTTTTCCGGATCATGCTCTGGGATAGTCGTTGCGTCACGGCTGCGACTTCGCTGCGCCGCCTGACGTTTCACCCCCCGTTGCTGCCCCGCTCGAGCTCTTCTGATCGCCTTCGCCCTGCGTGCGCTCGCGCCGCGAACGATGCTCGCCGTCCTTCGCTTGACCGTCCTTGGGTTGACCATCCTTGGCCTGGCCGTTCTTGGCATCCGGGCTGCGGCTGCGCTTGCGCGGCGCGAGATCGGCGGTCGGCGCGGCATCGTCCTTGCCGATGATGACTTTCGATCCATCGGCGAGATTGGCAAACCCCGTGGTGACGACGCGGTCGGAGGCCGTGATCCCCTTGCCGATCACGGCGTCATGCTCGTTCTGCTGAATAACCGTCACTGGTTTTGCAGTGGCGATATTGTCCTCGCCGATCACATAGCTGAAGGTTCCGGCTGGCCCGCGTTGCACGGCCGAGGTCGGCACCACGATCGCCTTCGGCAGCGTCTCGACTTTCAGCCGCACATTGACGAATTGGCCGGGCCAGAGCTGGAAATTGCCGTTGGGAAATTCCGCCTTCAGTTTCAGCGTACCGGTGGTCGGGTCGACCTGATTGTCGATGCCGGTCAGTTTGCCGGTATCGATCACAGTCACGCCGTCATTGCCGAACACGTCGACCGCGAGCGTGCCCTGGCCGGCGGCGGCATTCACCCGCACGATCTGCTGCTGCGGCAGGCTGAACCACACCGCGATCGGCTGCAACTGGGTGAGCACAACGAGGCCGGTGGTGTCGGAGGCATGAATGATGTTGCCCTGGTCGACCTGGCGGAGGCCCGCGCGCCCTGAGATTGGCGCAATGACCTTGGTGTAGCTCAGCGTCGCCGCCGCGTTGTCGATCGCGGCCTGATCGGCCTTCACCAGCGCTTCCTGCTGCGCAACCACCGCCTTCTGGGTATCAGCTTGCTGCTTCGAACCCGCGTTGGTTTGGGCGAGCTGCTGGTAGCGGGCGAGGTCGAGCCGCTGATTGGCGAGCAGCGCCTCATCCTGCGCCTTCTTGGCGACGGCCTGATCGTACTGGGCCTGATAGATCGCGGGATCGATTTCGGCGAGCACGTCGTCCTTCTTGACGTCCTGCCCCTCGACAAAGTTCACCTTGATCAGCTTGCCGTCGACCTGCGAGCGAACCGTAACGGTATTCAGCGCACGCACCGAGCCGACGCCGTCCAGATAGACCGGCACGTCCTGCACGCGCGGCATGGCCGCCAGCACCGGCACCGGCAGGTCCGGCCGGGCGTTGGGGTTGTGACCGCCGCTCTTCGGCTGCCAGGCGAGCCAGCCGATATAGCTGAGGCCGCCGAGGATCACGGCGGCAATGATCAGCGATACCATCCGCTTGAGCAGGCGCGGCAACAGGCTCTGCTTCTTCACCTCCGCAGCCTTCGCGTTGTCCTTTGCTTCCGGCTTAAAGAGCATCGACCGATCTCTCCACCTTTGGCTCCCAGCCGCCGCCCAGGGCCTGATACAGGCTGATGATCGCCTGCAGCCGCGCCAGTTGCGCCTGCCACAGCGCGTCCTCGGCCTGGAACAGAGTCTGTTGAGTCTGTAGCACAGTTACGATGTCAGCAGTTCCAGCCCGCAACTGCTGTTCGGCCAGTTGGAATGCCCGCTGTGACGACGCCACGACGTCACGCTGCAGCTTCAGCCGGATCGTGGTCTCGCGGATCGCCACCAGCGCGTTGTCGACGTCGGCGAAGGATTGCACCACTGTCCTGCGATAGGTTTGCAGCAGTTCTTCCTGCTGCGCCTGCGTCAACTCGAAATTGCCGAGGATCCGCCCGCCGTCGAAGATCGGCTGCGTCGCGCCGCCGACCAGGCTGAAGAAGGCGGCATGCGGCTGGAATAGTGCCGACAGCGCCGAACTCTGATAGCCGCCTTGTCCGGTCAACTGGATGCTCGGAAAGAACTGCGCGCGGGCGCTACCGACATTGGCGGTGGCGGCGGCGAGCTGCGCCTCCTGTCGCCTGATGTCGGGACGCTGCGTCAGCAATGCCGACGGCAAGCCCGGCGTCACCCGGGGAATGGCGATGTTGTTGAGCGAGCCGCCGGTGACGCGCACGCTCTCCGGCGGCCGCGACACCAGTGTCGCCAGCGCATTGATGTTCTGGTCGAGGGTCTGCCGCAGCGGCGGCACCAGCGCGCGCTGATTGGCCACCAGGCTCTCCTGCTGCGCGACATCGAGATCGGTGCCGGTGCCGGCCTTGAAGCGATCCTTGATCGCGTTGAGGACACGCTCGGCGCTGGCGATGTTGCGCTGGGCGGTGCGAATTCGATCCTGCGACGTCAGCACCTGGAAATAGGCGTTGGCAACGGCGGTCAGCGTGGTCAGCGCCACCACCTCACGGTCGAAGCGGCTGGCGACCGCGGTCTCTTCGGCCGCCTGCGCGGCATCGCGGTTCTGGCCCCAGAAATCGAGCTGATAGCTCGCGGCAAGCGAGGCGTTGTAATTGACCACCTCGCGCCCGCCGATGCTGAGGCCACTCGCGCTCGAGCCGGAGGTACGTGAATACGTCTCGGACCCAGAGCCGGAGAGCGTCGGCAGCAAGGCCGCGCCGGCAATCCGCGCCTGCGCGTCCGCTTGCTTGAAACGCGCCACTGCCGCCGCAATGTCCAGATTGACCCGCTGGGCTTCTTCCATCAGCGTCGTTAGTTCCGTCGAGCGAAAGCCGCGCCACCAGTCGAGCGTCGGCGGCGCGTCGGAGGCCTTTGCCGGCCGCGCCGCCTTGTAGCCGCCGGGAATATCCAGCGCGGGATCGGGAATATCCTTGGTTAGGATGCAGCCGGCCGAACTCGCGGCAATCACAAAACCCGCAAACATGCGCAACACGCCTCGCAGGCTTGGCACAGGCGCGCGCGGCCGTGCGCTGACAGCAGCCCCCCGGATGCGTTGGGTCACCTCCGTTCTCCTCCGCGCGCCGAATCAAGTCGCGATGAGTTCGCAACGCGTTGGGGGATGGTCTGTCGAACGTTCACGGAGTGATGCTTCCAATGGAACCGCGCCGTCATACTACTCCGAGGGCATGGCAAGCGGACAGTCCTGCCAACCCGACGAGACACTCCGGCCAAGTTCAACCAGGGAACCGCCGAATAGCAAGTTGTCCTTATGTTACGGGCCTTACTTCAATTTCGTCGGCACCGGAAGCTGCCGGAATCTTACGAAGATTTCATGGGGATTTCCGAGCGCCTGTTGCCCCAAATCCCCAATGCTCCGACGCCATCCGGCGGCCCATTTCGCGGACCGAGAGTCGCGAGGCAGATTGCCGCGGACCGGTGGGTCGATTCGGGCCGTCGCGCACCGCGGCGCAAGGGCCTTTCCCTTTTGCCGCCCCCGCACTAGGGTCAGTCGGGAGCGAAATAACCGGCAAAGAATACCCCCGACATGACAATCAACAACGACGTCGTCGAAGCCATCGGCAATACGCCGCTCATCAAGCTGAAGCGTGCCTCCGAGCTGACCGGATGCACCATCCTGGGCAAGGCCGAGTTCATGAATCCCGGTCAGTCGGTCAAGGACCGCGCCGGCAAATGGATGATCCTGGAGGCCGAGAAACGTGGCGCGCTCAAGCCGGGCGGGCTGGTGGTGGAATCGACCGCCGGCAATACCGGCATCGGGCTTGCGGTTGTCGCCAGCGCCCGCGGCTACCGGACCCTGATCCTGATCCCGGAAACCCAGAGCCGGGAAAAGAAGGACATGCTGCGGCTATGCGGTGCCGAATTGATCGAGGTGCCGCAGCTGCCCTACTCCAATCCGAACAACTATCAGCATGTCGGCAAACGGCTGGCTGACGAACTTCGCAAGACCGAGCCGAACGGCGTGTTGTTCGCCGACCAGTGGAACAACCTCGACAATGCCAAGGCGCACTACGACTCGACCGGCCCGGAGATCTGGCAGCAGACCGGCGGCAAGGTCGACGGTTTCATCTGCTCGGTCGGTACCGGTGGCACGCTCGCCGGCACCAGCCGCTATTTGAAGGAAAAGAACAACGCCATCGTCACTGCCTGCGCCGATCCGCACGGCTTTGCGATGTACGAACTGTTCAAGCATGGCGAAGCCAAATCGACGCCGGGCGACTCGATCACCGAGGGCATCGGTCTTGGCCGCGTCACGTCCATCATCGAGACCGCCAAGGTCGATGACGCCTTCCTGATTTCCGACGAAGAAGCGGTCACCGTGATTTACGAACTCCTGGAGCATGAGGGCCTCTGCCTCGGCGGTTCGACCGGCATCAACATCGCCGGCGCGATCCACCTGGCAAAGCAGCTCGGGCCCGGCAAGACGATCGTCACGATTCTCGCCGACTCCGGCAACCGCTATCAGTCCAAGCTCTTCAATCCGGATTTCATGCGCTCGAAGAACCTGCCGATGCCTGCATGGCTCGAGAAGCGCACCAAGATCGACGTGCCGTTTGTCTAAGACTTGGCAACACTCGCGAACCTCATCTTGAGGAGTGGCCGCAAGGCCGCGTCTCGAAGGATGGGCCACGGGCTCTATGGTTCGAGACGCGCGCTATCGCGCGCTCCTCACCATGAGGGAGACAGTCACCGTAAAATCTGACTGAGGAACAGCTTCGTCCGCGCGTGCTGCGGATGAGCGAAGAATTCCTTCGGCGTGTTCGACTCGATGATCTGGCCGGCGTCCATGAAGATGACGCGGTCGGCGACCTCGCGGGCAAATCCCATCTCGTGGGTGACGACCAGCATGGTCATGCCTTCCTTGGCGAGGTCGACCATGGTGTCCAGGACTTCCTTCACCATTTCCGGATCGAGCGCCGAGGTCGGCTCGTCGAACAGCATGACCTTCGGATTCATCGTGAGCGCACGCGCGATCGCGACGCGCTGCTGCTGGCCGCCGGACATCTGGCCCGGATATTTGCTGGCCTGATGCGGGATTTTCACCCGCTCCAGAAACTTCATCGCGGAGGCCTCCGCGTCCTTCTTCGGGATGTTGCGTACCCAGATCGGCGCCAGCGTGCAGTTTTCGAGCACCGTCAGATGCGGGAACAGGTTGAAGCTCTGGAACACCATGCCGACCTCGCGCCGGACCTCGTCGACGCGCCGCAAGTTCGGGCCAAGCTCGATGCCATCGACGATGATCTCGCCTTCCTGAAACTCCTCCAACGCGTTGATGCAGCGGATCAGCGTCGACTTGCCGGAGCCCGAAGGGCCGCAGATCACGATGCGCTCGCCGCGGGCCACTTCGAGATTGATGTCGCGCAGCACGTGGAACTCGCCGTACCACTTGTTGAGGCCCTTGATGCTGACGATCGGATTCGAACTCATGGTGAATTTACTCAGTTGCGCCGGTGCGCGTTCAGCCTGTTCTCGACGAACAGAGAATAGCGCGACATGCCGAAACAGAAGACGAAATAGATCAGCCCGGTGAAGGCAAAGCCGGTGAAAGCCGTGGTCGGCGTCGCCCACGTAGGATCGCTGAAGGAAGCGCGCAACTGGCCGAGCAGGTCGAACAGCGCGACGATCGACACCAGCGAGGTGTCCTTGAACAGCGCGATGAAGCTGTTGACGAGGCCGGGAATGACATGGCGCAGCGCCTGCGGCAGGACGATCAGCGCCGTCGTCTTCCACCAGGACAGGCCGAGCGCGCTTGCCGCCTCCCCCTGCCCGCGCGGGATCGCCTGCAGCCCACCCCTGATGACCTCGGCCTGATAGGCGCCGGCGAACAGCGCAATGCCGATCAGCGCGCGCACCAGACCGTCGATGGTGAAGCCGGTCGGCACGAACAGCGGCAGCATGTAGGTCGCAAAGAACAGCACCGTGATCAGCGGCACGCCGCGCCAGAACTCGATGAAGGCGATCGAGAAGATACGGATCAAGGGAATGGTCGAACGTCGGCCGAGCGCCAGCGCAATGCCGACCGGCATCGAAGTGACGATGCCCGTCACCGAAACGACCAGCGTCACCAGCAAGCCGCCCCATAGCCTGGTGTCGACCACGGGGAAGCCGCCGCGGTCGAGCTTCATGACGGCTATCACCAGACCAATCCCGGCGAAGGTCGCGAGACTGACGGCCAGCGGCCGCCAGCCGGTGCGGAAGCCGCCGCCGAGGAAGAACAGCAGCAGCGAGACGATCGCGGCAGTGAGCGCAAAATCAGTCCAGACCGGCTGACCGCCGCTCTGGATCTGGTCGCGCAGCCATTGCAGGGGCAACAGCACCCAGGAGATCACCGTGCTGATCAGGACGATCAGCTTTCCGAGTCCCCAGAGCGCCGGCCCGATCACGGCGGAGGCTTCGCCAGCCGCCGCGAGCTTACGCCCGCCGTCGCCGATGCTGTCGTTGAAGCCCGACAATAGCGACGTGACCCAGCTCACGGCAAAACCATCGAGCCCGCCGCCACGCAGCAGGAAGAACGCCACCACCGGAAAAGCCAGGAAGAACAGGCTGGCATTGATGCCCTTGGCCGGGAGCCGAGGAATCAACAGCGGCAATAGCAGCACAGCCGCCAGGAAGAACGTCAGGTTGACCCGCCAGCGCTCCGGCTCCGGATAGAATCCATAGATAAACTGGCTGAGCTTGGCGTGGATGAACGGCCAGCAGGCGCCGACCGGATGCCCGGCATTCTCGGCCAAGCACGCGGCGCGGTCCTTGCCGGTCCAGACCGCATCCACAAACAAGAATTTGACCGTGGGGACGAGCACGAACCACAGCAGGAGCACGCTGACGATCGTGATCAGGATGTTGGTCGGCGAATTGAACAGCCGGGTGCGCAGGAAGCCCACGAGACCCGTGGTCCTCACCGGTGCCGGCCGCTCCGGAACGAGCTCCTCGCGGACGAAATTGGAAACGACGATATCGCTCATCAGCCCATGCTCCGACTGATCCGCCAGCCATAGAAGCTCATGATCGCGCTCGTCACCAGCGAGATCAGGAGATAGACGCCCATGGTGATGCCGATGATCTCGATCGCCTGGCCGGTCTGGCTGAGCGTCGTTCCGGCGAACACCGACACCAGGTCGGGATAGCCGATCGCGACCGCGAGCGAGGAGTTCTTGGTGAGGTTGAGATACTGGTTGGTGAGCGGCGGCAGGATCACGCGCATCGCCTGCGGGATTACGATCAGCCGCAGCACCTCTCCGCGGTGCAGCCCGAGGGAGGAGCCGGCCTCCATCTGCCCCTTGTGCACGGACAGGATGCCGGCGCGCACGATCTCGGCGATGAAAGCGGCGGTGTAGGTCGACAGCGCGAGCGTCAGCGCCACGAACTCCGGAATCAGGCGCGCGCCGCCGGCGAAATTGAAGCCCCTCAGCACCGGCATCTCGAAGGTCACGGGCGCGCCGAAGATCAGCGACGTCACCAGCGGCAGCCCGATCAGGAGGCCGAGCAGGTAGGGCCAGATCGTGATCATCCTGCCATACTGGTAGAGCTGCCGCCGCGCGTAGCGCCAAAGCACCAGCGCCGCCACGATCGCAACCAAGACCGCGACGACAAACGGCTCGAAGCCGGGATTGCCGATCGGCCTCGGAATCACCAGGCCGCGGTTGTTGAGGAAGAACATCCCGAACACGGAGACGCTCTGCCGCGGACTGGGCAGGGCCGCGAGCACCGCCAGATACCAAAACAGGATCTGGAACAAGATCGGCAGATTGCGCACCAGTTCGACATAGGCGCCGGAAATCCGCGACAATAGCCAGTTCGGCGACAGCCGCCCGAGCGCCACCATGAAGCCGATCACGGTGGCGAAGAAGATGCCGATCACCGAGACCAGCAGCGTATTGAGCAGTCCGACGAAGAAGACACGCGTATAAGTGTCCGAGCCCGTATACGGGATCAGGTTCTGGCTGACGTCAAAGCCGGCGGTGTTCTGCAGGAAGCCAAAGCCCGCGGTGATCCGCTGCGCCTGCAGGTTGGCGCGCGCATTGGCTACGATCTCATAGGCAATCCAGGCGAGCACTGCGACGAACAGGAGCTGGAGGACGAATCCTCCCCACCCTGCACGGCCGCCAAGCGCACGTTGCAGCTTGAGCACAAACTGCGACGGTGGTTTCCGGGGCTCGATGGCCATCGCCGCACGCCTGTCGGATCAGCGGATCGGCGGCGCGTATTGGATACCGCCCTTGTTCCAGAGGTTGTTGAGGCCGCGGGCGATGCCGAGCTTCGAGCCCGCGCCGACGTTGCGATCGAACGCCTCGCCGTAATTGCCGGTCGCCTTCACGATCCGTGCGAACCAGTCCTTGGTCAGGCCGAGCTGTTCGCCGAGATTGCCGTCGGTGCCGAAGGCGCGCTTCAGCTCCGGCTTGTCGGATTTGGCCATCTCGTCGACATTCTTCTGGGTGACGCCGAGCTCCTCGGCATCGACCATCGCAAACAGCGTCCATTTCACGATGTCGAACCACTGGTCGTCGCCGTGGCGGACCATCGGGCCGAGCGGCTCCTTGGAGATCACCTCAGGCAGCACGACGTGGTCGGCGGGATTGGCGAGTTTCAGGCGCTCGGCATAAAGCTGGGAGACGTCGGACGTGAAGACGTCACAGCGGCCGGATTCATAGGCCTTCACCGTCTCGTCGGCTGAGGCGAACGCGATCACCTCATACTTCATGTTGTTGCCCTTGAAGTAGTCGGCGAGGTTCTGCTCAGTCGTGGTCCCGGTCTGCACGCAAACCGAGGCGCTGTTCAACTCCAGCGCTGAATTGACCTTCAGCGACTTCTTCACCAGGAAGCCCTGCCCGTCATAATAGGTCACGCCGGTGAAGTTGGCGCCGAGCGAGGTATCGCGCGACAGCGTCCAGGTGGTGTTGCGCGAGAGCACGTCGATCTCGCCGGACTGCAGCGCGGTAAAGCGGTCTTTCGCCGACAGCGGCACGAACTTGACCTTGGTGCCATCGTTGAAGATCGCCGCCGCGATTGCGCGGCAGACATCCACATCAAGTCCGGTCCAGTTCCCCTTGTCGTCGGGGGACGAGAATCCGGGCAGGCCCTGGCTGACCCCGCAGGACAGCATGCCCCGGTCCTTGACCGTCTTAAGAGTTTGCGCCGAAGCGCCCTGCGCCGAGAGGCCGGCGGCAAGGGCAAGAGTGAGAACCAGCGATACGCGTTTCATGGCAGGGCCTTTCAAGGGGTCGTCCGGGAAGGTTTGCGTGCGGTCGCCTCAAACGTTAACGGACCGACCGATGATCCCCAGCGAATCGCCGATCTGGCCTGCATCTTGCGTGCCAATCAGCCAAGCGTTGGATCGAAGGTCGCGGCAGGCCCCTCAACGTGCGGCGACTAGAAGTTGGGGGCATCACATAGTGACTGGCGAGCCGGGTCAAGGGGTTGACGTAGCTCTTCCCTGTCCTGTTATTAAAAACCCGGCCCAGGCCCGCTTCTTCCGACGCGTCATGGCTGCTGCGGCAAAAAGTCTTTAACGGCGAGCGCATGAGCTTTTCCAACGACGGACCGGTCCCCCCACAACAGCCCGAAACCCGCCTGGTGACCGCGGGCCGGGACACCGAGGCCCAGAAGGGCTTCGTCAATCCGCCGGTTGTCCACGGTTCCACCGTGCTCTATCCGACCGCGGACGACCTCCATGCCCATCGCGGTGAGTATCAGTATGGCCGCCACGGCACGCCGACGACGCGGGCGCTGCAGGACGTGCTGATGGGGCTGGAGGGGCCGCAATGCGCCGGCGTCGGACTCGCGCCGTCCGGCCTCGCGGCGATCAGCACGGCACTATTGTCGGTGCTCAAGGCTGGCGACCATCTCCTAGTCTGCGACAACGTCTATCGCCCCTCGCGCAATTTCTGCAACGGCATGCTGGCGCGCTACGGGGTGGAGACCACCTATTTCGATCCGCTGATCGGTGCCGGCATCGAAGCGCTGTTCAAGCCGAACACCCGCGCGGTGCTGGTCGAAGCGCCCGGCTCGCAATCCTTCGAGATGCCTGACATTCCTGCCATCGCTGCCGTCACGCATGCGCGGGGCGCGCTCGTGATCGACGACAACACCTGGGCAACGCCGCTCTATCACCGCTCGCTGGAGCAAGGCGTCGACATCAGCATCCAGGCCGCGACCAAATATATCGGCGGGCACTCCGACATCATGTTCGGCACCATTTCGGCGAATGCCCAGGCGTGGCCACTGCTCGCCGAGGGCATCCGCCTGCTCGGCGTCTGCGCCGGGCCTGATGATGTCTATCTGGCGCTGCGCGGCCTCCGCACGCTCTCGGTCCGGCTCGCGCAGCACTATCGTTCGGGGCTGGAGATGGCGCGCTGGCTGCAGGCACGTCCGGAAGTGGCGCGGGTGCTGCACCCCGCGATCGAAACCGATCCCGGCCACGCGATCTGGAAGCGCGATTTCACCGGCGCTTCCGGGCTGTTCAGCATCGTGCTGAAGCCGGCCCCACAGAAAGCAGTCGACGCCCTGCTCGACACCGTCAAGCTGTTCGGCATGGGCTATTCCTGGGGCGGGTTCGAAAGCCTGGTTATCCCCTTCGACTGCAGCGACTATCGCACGGCTACCAAATGGGCGCCGGGCGGTCCGACGCTGCGGCTCCATATCGGCCTCGAGAGCATCGACGACCTCAAGGCCGATCTCGATCGTGGCTTTGCGGCGCTCAAGGCGGCGATGTAAGCGCGCAAGTACCGGAATTTTGCGGGCTTTCGGCGCGGCCAAATAACCGCGCGTTCACCATGACGAAGAACTCCAATCCTCGTCAGGCAAATCATCCCGCTCATCAAGTTCCCTTACACCTTTGCTGCCTTAGTCATGCTCCCGGGTTGGGCTGCCATCGCCGTGCTGCGTTGGCAGTCTGGGGTAAGCGTAAGCAGTCAAGCGTATGAAGACCGCACAGATCGTCGTACTGACCATCGCGCTTGGTGCTGGCGGTGGCGTGGTCTATTTGGTTCCCCAGTTCGAGACCAAGCCTGGTCCGGCCGCGCCGGTCGCGCAGCAACTGGCGACCGTCGAAGTTCTGGTCGCGCAGTCCGACATCGGCCTCGGCCAGTCGGTCAAGCAGGAGAACCTGCAATGGCAGGCCTGGCCGGCTGCGACCGCAAGCAACAATTTCATCCGCCGTAACAACAGGCCAGATGCCATCAAGGACGTGATCGGCTCGATCGCGCGCGCGCCGCTCATCGCCGGCGAGCCGATCCGGGAGCAGAAGCTCGTCAAGGCGGACGGATCGGGCTTCATGGCGGCAATCCTGCCCTCAGGCAGCCGCGCCGTCTCGACGGAAATCTCGGCAGAGACTGCTGCCGGCGGCTTCATCCTGCCGAACGACCGCGTCGACGTCATCCTCAGCAGGCGCGAGAAGAACCCGGACCAGCACAGCGCGGATCTCGTCCGTTCGGAGATCATCCTGAGCAATATCCGCGTGCTCGCCATCGACCAGGCGCCGAAAGAAAAAGACGGTGCCAATTCCCTGCTCGGCAAGACCGTCACGCTTGAATTGAAGCCCGAGCAGACCGAGACGCTGGCGCGGTCGCGCCAATCCGGCGTCCTGTCGCTCGCGCTACGCAGCATCGCCGACGTCAACGTGGCCGACAACGCCTCACAAGATCAGCCCCCGAAGCGGGGCCAGAGCATCAACGTGGTTCGCTACGGCGTCCCGAGCTCGACAACGACACAGAAGTGAGAAGGACGCCTGCCATGAAATGCGGTCGAACCAGATTTGCGGTGCGGTCTTCGCTGGTCCGCATCCTCTTGCTTTCGGCCGCGGCCGCACTGACTCTCTCGCCGGTCATTGCCGCCGATCCCGAGACCGAAGGCGCGCAACCGGTTGCGGGTTCGCCGGCCAAGACCCGATTCCTGGCGCTCGGCGTCGGCAAATCGGTGATCATTGACCTGCCGCGCGACGTGAAGGACGTGCTGGTTGCCGATCCCAAGATCGCCAACGCAGTCGTTCGCTCCGCGCAGCGTGCCTACATCATCGGCGCGGCGGTCGGGCAGACCAACGTCGTGTTCTTCGATGCCGACGGCCAGCAGGTCGCCGCCTATGACATCGCGGTGAAGCGCGATCTCAACGGCGTGCGCGCCGCGCTGAAGCAGACGCTGCCGGGCATCCAGATCGAAGGGGTCGGCGACGGCGTGATCCTGACCGGCTCGGTGTCGTCTCCGATCGAGGCCCAGCAGGCCGGCGACCTCGCGGCGCGGCTGGTCGGCGGCGCCGACAAGGTCGTCAACTCCATCACGGTGCGCGGCCGCGACCAGGTGATGCTGAAGGTCAATGTTTCCGAAGTGCGGCGCGACATCGTCAAGCAGATGGGCGTCGATCTTTCGGCCAACATGAACTACGGCACGGCGATCGTGAACTTCAACAACTCCACCCCGTTCACGGCCTTTGGCCGCCCGCTGGTGGCGGACAACGGCGCCGCCGTCTCGGCGGTCGCCAAGGGCCTCCCGACCGTCACCGCCACCTTGCGTGCGATGGAAAGCGCGGGTGTGGCGCGGACGCTGGCCGAGCCCAACCTGACCGCGATCTCCGGGGAATCGGCGACCTTCATCGCCGGCGGCGAATTTCCGATCCCCGCCGGCTATTCCTGCGATCCGGTCACGCATGTCTGCACGACCCAGATCCAGTTCAAGAAGTTCGGCATCTCCCTCAACTTCACCCCGGTGGTGCTGACCGAGGGCCGGATCAGCCTGCGCGTCATGACGGAAGTGTCCGAGCTCTCCACCGACAACGCCATCACGCTGAACCAGGGCGGCGCGTCGCTGACCATTCCTTCGATCACCACCCGCCGCGCAGAGACCACGCTGGAGATCCCCTCCGGCGGCTCGATGGCGATGGCCGGCCTGATCCAGCAGAAGACCAAGCAGGCCATCAACGGCATGCCCGGCGTCGACCAGTTGCCGATCCTCGGCGCGCTGTTCAGGAGCCAGGACTTCGTCAACAACGAGACCGAGCTGATGGTGCTGGTCACGCCCTATGTCGTGCGTGCGGTGGCCCAGAAGGAATTGTCGCGGCCCGATGACGGGTTCGCGCCGGCCGCCGACTCGCAATCGACGCTGCTCGCCCGCATCAACCGCATCTACGGCGTGGCGGCCCGCGCCGAGCCGGTCGGAGCCTATCCCGCCAATTTCGGCTTCATCATTGACTGAGCTTGGGGGCGCAACGATGACGGGCAGAGCAGATCACCATCGCACCTTGTACCGGCTGGGCGCCCTTGTCGGTGTGTCGGTTGCGCTTGCCGCCTGCCGCAGCGGCGGCGACGAGCTCACGACCGCGACCGTTCCTAACGACTACCGTCTGCGGCATCCGATTGCCGTCACCGAGGCCGATCGCTCGATGGTCGTCTTTGTCGGGCACGGCCGGCCCGGTCTGACCGCCCCGCAGCGCGCCGATGTGATGGGACTGGCGCGAACCTGGACCCGCGAAGGCACCGGCGCGATCATCGCCGAGGTGCCCGTCGATACGGCGAACGCGCGGACGGCCGGCGCGACCTATCAGGAAATCCGCTCGCTGCTCGCGGCCGGCGGCGTGCCCGCGCGCGCCATCACGCTGCGCAACTATCATCCCGACGATCCGCGCACGCTGGCGACGATCCGCCTGAGCTATCCGAAGATCGCCGCGGTCGCCGGCCCCTGCGGGTTGTGGCCGGAGGATCTCGGCCCCTCGATCGACGATTTCGGCTACAACCAGAACAGGCCGTACTACAATCTGGGTTGCGCGAGCCAGCGCAACCTGGCGGCGATGATCGACAATCCCGCCGACCTCGAGCAGCCCCGCGTCGAGACGCCAGCCTACTCGCCGCGGCGTGACGTGGCGTTCGAGAGGTACCGCAAGGGTGTTTCGACCACTACTACCTACCCCGAAGCCGACAAGGCCAAGCTCAGCGACACAGGCAAATGATCAGCCGCGCACAACATCCGGACCACGAGACCGACGCCGCGCCGCATGCCGACGACTATATCGCTCCTGCCCCGCGCGTGTCGGTGCAGGCGTTCTGCGCGACGGTGGCAACCGCGACAACCGTGAAGGCCGCGAGCGAGGACCGCCGTCTCGCCAAGGCGCACCTCTCGGTGCATATGGGCGGCATCGCTGCGGCGATCGACGCCTATCATACGGCACCGACCCCGAACGTCATCGTGCTCGAGACCGAGAGCGGCAGCGACTTCCTCGCCGGCCTCGACGAGCTCGCAGCCGTCTGTGACGCCGGCACCCGCGTCGTCGTGATCGGCAGGGCCGACGACAAGGCGCCCTATCGCGAACTGGTGCGCCGCGGCGTCAACGACTATGTGGTCGGCCCGGTCGAGGTGCTCGACGTGGTGCGCTCGATCTGCGGCCTGTTCTCGGCGTCCGATGCAATCACTGTCGGCAGGATGATCGCGGTCTGCGGCGCCAAGGGCGGCGTCGGCGCGTCCACGGTCGCGCATAACATCGCCTGGGCGATCGCGCGCGACGTCGGGCTTGATTCGGTCGTGATCGATCTCGACCTCGCATTCGGCACGGCCAGCCTCGATTACAACCAGGACCCGGTCCAGGGCATCGCCAATGCGGTGTTCCAGCCGGAGCGCCCGGACAGCGCACTGATGGAGCGCCTGCTTGCCAAATGCACCGACCATCTCAGCCTGCTGGCGGCGCCGGTGACGCTGGATCAAGTCTATGACTTCGGCGCCGACGCGTTCGATGCCATCTTCGACACCTTGCGCATGACGACGCCCTGCATCGTGCTCGACGTGCCCCACCAATGGACCGCCTGGACCCGCCGCGCCCTGATCGGCGCCGACGACATCCTGATCGTCGCCGAGCCCGATCTCGCCAACATGCGCAACACCAAGAATATGATGAACACGCTGAAGGCGGCGCGGCCCAACGACCGTCCTCCGCTCTACTGCCTCAACCAGGTCGGCATGACCAAGCGGCCGGAGATCGAGGTGCGCGCCTTCGCCAAGACCATCGATAGCCAGCCGATCGCCACCATTCCTTTCGATTCGAAACTGTTCGGCACCGCCGCCAATAACGGCCAGATGATCGCGGAGATCGCCTCCAATCATCGCATCACCAAGACGTTCCTGCAGATCGCGCAACGGATGACCGGGCGCGCCGACACAAGGGCCCAGCGCAATTCGCTGTTGTCACCGATCATGAAGAAATTGCGCGCGGTCGGCGCCCGATCGAAAGGCGCCTCAGCCTAGTAGGCACCGCGCGTCAATCGGAGCTGCCGACCGCCGCCACTGGGATCTTCTCGGTACCTCCCCGCGGTCCTTCCTTGCGGGCCAGCACACGCTTCAATGCGGCGACATTGGCGACGGCTTCCTCCGGCGGCACATCCGCCTTCACGATGCTCTCCGCCTCGCCGGCGCGGCCCTGCAGGCCGACTGCGAGCGCCAAATTGACCTTGATCCGCTGATCGTTCGGCGCGCGGGTGCGGGCTTTGCGCAGCGTCTCCTCGGCCAGCGGCAATTCCTTCGACAGCACGTAGGACAGCCCGAGATTGGACAGCACCGACGGCTCGTCGGGTGCGATCTTGAGCGCGCTCGCATAGTATTGCCGCGCCTCGTCGTGGCGGTCGAGCTGATCGAGCGCGGCTCCCTGCGCGGACAGGATCCGCCAATCCGGATCATCCGGGCTGTGGGCGCGGCCGAGCACATCGAAGGCCTGCTGGAAATTGCCGTTGTCGGCGAGCGCACGCCCATAGCCGGCGAGCAGCGCCTTGTTGTTCGGCTGCGCCATCGAGGCCTGCTCGAGGATCGCGACCGCCTGCGCGCGCTGCCCGGTGGCGCGCAGGGCCTTGGCGTATTGCAAGGCTGCGGCAGCGTCCTTCGGATTGGCCTTGAAGCGCTCGTGATAGGTCTGAAGGTCGCGCCGCGGGTCGGCGCTTGGCCGGCTGTCCTCGGCCGTGTCGCCGAGCGATCCCGTGATGTCGGAAGGGAGGGAGGTCTGGCAGCCGCTAAGCGCCAGCACCAGGGCCGCCGATGCTGCCGCGCCGACGAGGAGCCTTGCGGCGGAAGATCGGTGAAGCAACTTCTGGGACATGTACCCTGACCACGGTCGGCGATTGCCCAGAATGCTTCGCAGCTTAACCCTAAATCCGGGTTAAGGAGGCGCGCTACACAGGATGTTCGACCCGATATCGAACCATCTTCGCGCCTTTGTTGCTACCGACGACATGCATCATCGACAGCCGCACAACTTGCAGTCTAATCGACGAACTGTGCGCCGAACTCGCAGCCGATCCGCCAGGCGAGACGGCATTGGCGCGGGCTGCCGTTCGACAGGATGATGGTGAACTCAGAGGGAATTTCCGCATATTCGGCGATCACCTTGACGCCGCCATCGGAGATATCAGTGATCATGCAGTCCCGCGGCAGGGTGCCGGTGCCGAACTGGATCTTGGCGAGACTCCTGCACAGACGACGCTCGCTCTTACGTCGATTGACGAACATGTCGACCCCGGCCCCTGCTCATTGATTAGCCCGTTTGTTCTTCTGCTGTAGCGAGAAATCGTTGGAATCCGGCTAGCGGGACTGCTCGCAGTTGAACTGTCGGCTTCAGACTCCATTTACCGGCTCTGCGGGCCTTTTCCTCGAAATGACGTAATCTCGGGCAAACGGCGCGCTGGCACAGATGAACTCCCGCATCCATTCCTTGGGAACAAATGGGTTGATCCGCCGTCGTTTGGCGATAGCCTGACCCTTTGTCCGGACTTCCAGGAAACTGACGAGCATGGGAAGCATGGTTCTCCTCGATCTGATGGGTGGCGTGGCACTGCTGCTGTGGGGCCTGCACATGGTCCACAGCGGGATTCTGCGCGCATTCGGGCCGGATCTGCGCATCCTGCTGGCAAAAGCACTGAACAACCGATTCACCGCTTTCGCCGCGGGCCTCGGCCTCACCGCCCTGCTTCAGAGCTCGACCGCCACCGCCCTGATCACAAGTTCGTTTGCATCCGAAGGGCTCGTGAGCCTGGTTCCGGCGCTGGCAATCATGCTGGGTGCCAATGTCGGCACCACGCTGATCGTGCAGATCCTGTCGTTCAACATCGCCGCAATCGCCCCGCTCCTCTTCATCATCGGGCTCGTCGCGTTCCGCAGCGGGCCGCGCTCGCGCATCAAGGATATCGGCCGCGTCTCGATCGGGCTCGGACTGATGCTGCTGGCGCTGCACATCCTGCTCGACACGCTGGCGCCGGCGGAGAATGCGCCCGGCGTGCGCGTCGTCATGAATGCGATCACCGGCGATCCCGTGCTCTGCATCTTCATCGGCGCCGTCGTCACCTGGCTGGTGCATTCCAGCGTCGCCAGCGTGCTTCTGGTGATGTCGCTCGCCTATTCGCAGTTCATCACGCCCTATGCGGCGTTCGCGCTGGTGCTCGGCGCCAATCTCGGCAGCGCGATCAATCCGCTGTTCGAAGGCGCGCGGCGCGACGATCCGGCGAGTTACCGGTTGCCGCTCGGCAATCTCATCAATCGCGTCATCGGCATCCTCGTGGTCGCCCCGTTCCTCGGTCCGATCGCCGCGCATCTGTACGCTTTCCAGCCCGATCTCGCCAAGGCAACTGCGCTGTTCCACATCGCTTTCAACGTCGCGACAGCGGTTCTCTTCATTGGCGTGCTCGACAGTCTGGCACGGCTGCTCGGAATGCTGCTGCCTAGGCGCGTCCGCGATGCCGATCCGGCCCGGCCGCGCCATCTCGACGAGAGTGCGCTGGAGACGCCGTCGCTTGCGCTCGCCGACGCCGCGCGCGAAGCACTGCGCATGGGGGATATCGTCGAAGAGATGCTGCGCAAGGTGATGGCGGCGATGATGACGGGTGACCGGGTGCTG
Organism: Bradyrhizobium sp. Crot121; assembly: GCF_059512385.1. NCBI lineage: Bacteria > Pseudomonadati > Pseudomonadota > Alphaproteobacteria > Hyphomicrobiales > Nitrobacteraceae > Bradyrhizobium > Bradyrhizobium sp. Crot121. The sequence goes on from NZ_JCAMOR010000015.1 coordinate 121,202, forward strand.
GTCGACCAGGTGTCGCGGATGGACAACAGCGTCGACAGCCTCGACGAGGCGATCAAGCTCTATGTCACGAAGCTCACCCGCGGCAGTCTCGACGAGCGCGAAGGCCAACGCGCGATGGAGATCATCTCGTTTGCGATCAACCTCGAACATATCGGCGACATCATCGACAAGAACCTGAGCGAGCTCGCCACCAAGAAGATCAAGCGCCGGCTGCAGTTCTCGCCCGAGGGCACCGAGGAATTGCAGGCGTTCCACAGGCGCACGCTGGACTCGCTCCGGATCGCGTTCGGCGTCTTCATGTCGGGCGACGTCAATGAGGCGCGCAAGCTGGTTGCGGAAAAAGCCGCGCTGCGCAGTGCCGAGTTCGCCGCGACCGAGCGGCACCTCGAACGCCTGCGCGAAGGTCGCCCAGAAACCATCGAGACGACGTCCCTGCACCTCGACGTGCTGCGCGACCTCCGCCGCATCCATTCGCACATCTGCTCGGTCGCCTATACCGCGCTCGTCTCCGCCGGCGAACTCGCCGCCGATCGCAGCACCGAAAGTGATGTCGGTGCGCTGCCGGGGACCGTGGCACAGCCGACGCCGCGGTAGTTGATCGCTGCGTCAGGCCCTACCCCGCCGGCTCTCACTCCGGCTTCGTCCCCGCTTTCGCCAGAACGACGCTGTCATTGCGAGCGCAGCGAAGCAATCCATAGCGCCGCAAGTGGAGGCATGGATTGCTTCGCTGCGCTCGCAATGACGGGGTGAGGTCTGACTCAAATGTCAAGCAACGTCGGGATATGAGTCTACGTTCTCGCGGCGCTTTGCGTCCGAGCTCTGCTTCACTTTCCATCCTCTCCAGCTGCCTCGGCGAAGCCGAGATCAGAGGATCAATATCTCTCGTGCGGTATTAATGTGACGGGGGACACAAGTTTCCGAGGAGGCTCGAAATGTACACGCGCGTTCTAGGATTCACGGTATCTGCTCTCATTTTGGCGAACGGCATTGTCGGTGCGATTGCACAGGACCGAATGACGCCTCAGCCAGATCAGCAACAAATGCAATCCCATCCCACCGGCCAGGACGGCGCGAGCACGATGGGACAAGGCGGTATGATGGGGCACGGCATGATGGGAGGACATATGATGGGGCGCGGCATGATGGGTGGGAGCGCGATGGGTCCACCTTTTATGATGCGTATGATGTTCGCTTTGATGGACGCCGACAGCGATGGGACCATCTCACTGCAGGAGTTTCAGACAGCTCACGAACGGATTTTCAAGGCGATGGACAGCAATAGAGATGGCACGCTTACCCTGGAGGAGATGCAAGCGTTCATACACGGGACGAGGTGATCGGCTCCGAGCGGATGGCGCCTCGTCTCGTGCGCCATCCGCTCCTGCAATTGATCTTTTGCGAACAAGCGAGCCTTAAGCCTTCAGGTCCGTGATCCGCATTATCGCGACCACATTCCCGTCGTTGTACGCCTGCTCTTTTGTGTCCTTGTTGCAGGTCCAGACAAAGTTTTTCTTGGCCGTAAAGGTCTTTCCTTCCTGTTCAATCCGAAGCTCCCCCTCCGGCATATGACAGATCATGGCATTCATCATCGGGGGACCCATCGTCTTCGATCCCGGCTGCATAATGACATCGCGCATTGAGACGGTCTTAAAGCCGGGAATGATGGATGGTGTCTCACCGTCGTAGGCACGGACCACGACACCTGGCCACGGCGTGGTGTCCTTGTAGCCCGAGGTTTGAGCGGCGGCGTGCTTCATCATAGCCGCCGAAGCCGCTGCCAAGCCGATTCCCAGCGCGGACCTTCGATCGATCTTGCTCATCGCTTTTCTCCCGACGTTGCGCAACGAGCCGCTGCAAAAGCGGCGCGCAAAGTTCGTGGTGAATGGTGGTGCGAACCGAAAAAAACGGTCTCTTAAGAGCGCGTGCCTGCCGATGGCGCCAGTGCTGCTCGTTCGCCCCGGACGGTGATTTCGGCACGTCCCGCCTGAAGGGCAACTGCATTCTACGTGATCTGACGCACCTGGGAAACAGGTTGCGTCGCCCGAAGACACGATTGCCATACGTTCGGAGGTGTGCACCGTGAGGCCGCAAACGCTACGAGCCACGCAGAAGTGCGTCAATCATCTCCGACGTAATTTCATCCGATGAGAGATCGACCAGCGCGTAGATTCCGCATGGCGCAATAACGTCAGGACAACTGACAATACGTGCTGCGCTTTGCGAGCACGTTGCGTGGCACTGAACGTCGCGCCGGCGACAAGAAGTACATTGACGGTGCCTGCGTGCTGGCCGACAGTGAGGGCGACAAGATTTTCTCGACCTTCGATACGCGCGATCTCGACAAGTCCCAGGCGAAGATGGATTGCGGCACTCATATCATCACCGGCGGTACCGGGAAGTATAAGGGGATCACCGGGAGCGAACCATTTGCTTGCATCAATATGCCTGCGCTGGCAGGCGCGGGTGACTATTTTGCGATGGACATCCGGGCGTCGATTACTGAACGAGAGCCCTGTTATTTTCGAGTACTGCCTGTGGCGTGTTCCGGAAGCCGATGGCCAACCGGTTGTAGACATTCATCAAGCCGATCGCGATCGTGAGATCGACCAGTTCCTTTTCCTCGAGGACTGTGCGCGCGGCGTTGAATGCTTGATCCGGTATGCCGGTCTCTGACACACGTGTCACCGTTTCGGCCCAGGCAAGCGCGGCACGCTCACGCTCGCTGAAGAGATGGCCAGCCTCCGCCCAAGCCTGCACCAGCGCAAGCTTCTCGACCTTCACACCCTTCTTGATGAGGTCGCGGGTGTGCATGTCGAGGCAATAGGCACAGTTGTTGATCTGCGAAACCCGCAAGTAAACCAGGTCAACCAGCTCGGCGGGAAGACCGCTCTGCATGATATAGCCATAGACGCCGCCAAGGGCTTTTACGCCGTTCGGCGCGACTTGGTTGTAATCGAGACGCTTGGTCATCGTTATTCTCCTTGGTCTTCAGGCTCTATTTGACTGGTGTGGTCAGTGCCTTGTCGTCGGTATCGACGACGAAGACAGCGAGCAGCTTTGCCGGCTCGGTCCTGCTCGCATTGCGGCTGATAGAATGGCTGGCGCCGGGTGGTTCGGACCAACTCTCACCCGCCTTGTAGACCCGCGTTGCTCCGTCGTTCACCTTCGACTCGATGCTTCCGGAAATGACATAGGCGTAGATGAAGGACGATTTTGCGTGGGTATGCGGAGCCGAGGCTCCACCCGGCGGGTAGTCGACGACCACCGCGATCAGAGACTTGCCGGGAATGTTGGGTATCGTCTGCTCGAAGTTCGTCGTGACCTTGCCGCCGACATCCTGGGCGGAAATGGGCGAAGCAGATGCAATGGCAATGGCAATGGCAGCGGATGCTGCGGCAATGACAGTTCGTATCTTCATGGCTCTTCTCCTTTCGCTCCATTAAATGTCCTCCCCTTAGGTCGGAAAAAAGCACCAAGAACGCACGAAAATCGTGTACTACGAGCCACGTGACCAAGCCGCTCAAATTGGAACTCGACCGCTCTGCGAAGACGCCGCTGGCTGAGCAGATCCGAAAGGGTATCGGCGCGGCGATCGAGAGCGGCGTGCTCGCACCCGGCGCGCGCCTGCCGTCCTGGCAGGACCTTGCGGCGCAGCTTGGCGTCGCCCGCGGCACTGTGCGCGCGGCTTACGAGAAGCTGTCCGCAGCGCAGCTCATCGTCGCTTCGCGGGCCGCCGGCACCCATGTCGCGGATCGGCCTCGCGCAGTCACCCGCTCCGAGCAGCCGCCTGATCCGGGCTCGTTCATGGAGATGTATCGGGAGATGACCCAGGGACCGGCCATCTTTCAGATGGGGGTACCTGCAAAGGAAACATTTCCGGCCACGCTGCTCGCACGAATCCGCGCCCATGCCATTCGCACTGAGGCGCGCGCAGCACCCATTTACCCGGACCCTCGCGGTGAACTTGAACTGCGGCGGGAAATCGCCGCCTATCTTGCCATCGCCCGTGGTATCGAATGTTCGGCCTCGCAGGTCATCATAACCGGGGGATACAGCGGCGGACTCGGACTGGCGCTCCGCGTCCTTGGCCTCGAGGGACAGAAAGCCTGGACAGAGGACCCCGGCTTCCCGTTCACCCGCCACGGCCTGGAGCTCGCAAGATTATCGCTTGTACCAATACCAGTCGACGACAGCGGCATCGATGTCGACCATGGGCTGCGCCACGCCCCGGACGCCAAGCTGGTTGTCGTCACCCCCGGGCAGCAGGCGCCGCTCGGGGTTACTCTATCACTGGAACGCCGATTGCGTCTGCTCGATTGGGCCGCTCAAGCAAGCGTATGGGTGATCGAAGACGACTATCTGAGCGAACTGCAGCTCAGGGGGCGAGCCGCGCCGGCGCTCGCCTCACTTGATCGCGCCGGGCGCGTCATCCACATCGGCTCCTTCAGCAAGACCATCAGTCCGACCTTGCGGCTCGGCTTCCTCGTCGCGCCCGCCTCGCTCTCGTCGCGCTTCGCGGAGGTCGCCGCGTGCCTGGCGCCGCCGCCCGGGCCGTCCGTGCAGCTCGCGACCGCCGAATTCATGCGCGAAGGCCACTACCTGCGCCATCTTCGGCGCACCAAACGTGCCTACTTTGCTCAGCGCGACGCCTTGCTGGAGTGCCTGCGGCCGCACGTCGAGGCTGCCAGCATCACAACGGCGGGATTGGCGGTGCTGCTACGATTGCCCGACGGCGCGCCGGACACATCCATCGCCAGGGAAACCCTCGCGTTCGGAATGGCACCATCCGCTTTATCAACTTGGTACGCACGGCCGGATTCCGGACGATCGGGGCTTCTTCTGGGCATCGCGACGGTGCCAAACAAGCACCTGGCGAAATCCTGCGATCGTCTTTGCGGGATCATCGAGCGCTTCAAGTGAGAGTCGTGCGGTTACCGGGCTCCCTCAGCGATCCAGCGTCCTCGATCCCTTCCCGCGACTCTTCACGATCAGCATGATGTTTCTGACATAGATGATCGTGGCCAGTCCCTGGCCAAGAATGATGACCGGCTCACGCTTGGCGATGCCATAGATCAGCGTCATCAATCCGCCGCCCATCGAGAAGAACCAGAATGCCATCGGCACCACGCTCTGTCCGGCGCGCTCGCTCGAAATCCACTGCACCAGGAAACGCGCGGTAAACAGCAATTGCGCGACCAGGCCGAACGCAAGCCAGAAATCGAACTTGGCGACGAAGACGTCGTAGAGGTAGTTGCCGAGCGCCTCACCGTACTGAATCAGCATCACTGCTCCTCGGTCACCTCGGTCACTTCCGTGACCACGGGCGTCGGCCTCTTGCGGCGGATCAGCCACCAGACGCCGGCGAGATCCATGATCCCAATCCAGAGCCGGTCGAAGAAGCCGTAGTTCGAGACGCCGGAATGGCGGGGACGGTCGACCACGTCGACATAGGCGATCTCAAAGCCCTCGCGGCGGACCAGCGCCGGCAGGAAGCGATGTAGCCCGTCGAAATAGGGCATCATCAGGAACACCTCGCGCGGAAATGCCTTCAATCCACAGCCGGTGTCGCGCGTGCCGTCGCGCAGGATCGCGCCGCGCACGGCATTGGCGATGCGCGATTGCAGTTTCTTGAAGCCGGTATCCTTGCGCCCTACCCTCTGGCCGGCGGCAAGCCCGATGCGGCCGCTCCCGTTCTCAACCGCGGCAATCAGATCCGGCAGGAATGAGGGATCGTTCTGGCCGTCGCCATCCAGCGTCGCGACGATCGCGCCGCGCGCGGCACGGACGCCGCTGCGCACGGCCGCCGATTGCCCCGAAGAGGCCACGTGCCGGAGCTGGCGCAGATTGGAGCGCTCCTTCATGGCCGCGCCGATCCGCGACGCGGTCGCATCGGTCGAACCGTCATCGACATAGATGATCTCGTAGACCCAGCGGCGGCCGAGCGCGACGGCGATCTCCGCAATCAGCGGCGCGATGTTTTCGGCCTCGTTGCGCACGGGCACAACGATGGAGACGGCCACCGCGGTCTGGTCGGAAGAAGGCAATTCGGCACTCTTGGCTGGATTTTTTGCTCTCTGGACGGCCTTGCGGCCGGAACCGCCTGATAGGGCGGGACGGCGCCCGCTTTTATGTGGCGGAAGCGCGCCCGGCAACCCTTTTGAGGCGGTCCAGTGACGGGCCGGCAAGGGGGTAGATCGTGCCGTCGCGCTGGATCGCGAAGCCAAGCCTCCGGGCCGCAAACCAGTAGCGCACCGCCATGGCGCAGATCACGCCGACCAGCGCGCCGCCGACCACGTCGCTCGGGTGATGCGCCAGCAATACCAGACGGGTGGCGCAGATCACGAGGGCATAAATCAGCATCACGAACCGCAGCCGTGGCCACAGTGCGGAGACCGCAAAGGCCAGCGCAAAGGCAGTGGTCGCATGCCCGGAGGGAAAGCTCGCATAGGCCTCGCTGCCGGCGAAATGCGAGAAGTTGAAGGCGTTGGGCTCGCCGCCCACAAACGGCCGGCCGCGCCCGACGACCCATTTCAGGAGGTCGCCGACCAGGACCGGGAACAACACCGCGAAGAACAGGAACTGCAACCGCGTTCCTAGTCCCAACAGCAGGGATCGCCGAATGCCGTGCAGCGCCGGCGCAATGATCGCAACCAGGATCAACAGTCCAGCCACGGTCCAAAGCACATAGGCATCCTTGCCGAAATCGGTGAGAATGCGGACCCACCACAGGCTTGCGGTACCGCGCGGCGGCATCAGCTTGATCTCAGGCACATCGAACGCAAGCATCAGCACAATGATGGCGGCGCCGATGATCGCGATCAGCGCCAGCCCGTGCCGCGCCGCGCGCCGGCCGGCTTCGGCGCGACGCGAATGCGACGGCGCGCGCACAAGCTGGGCAAGCGACCGCCCCGTCAGCGTGGCCAAGCGCGCCGGATAGCTTGCGGATTCATGGCGAACGACCGGCGCCGACATTTTCTACTGCACGTCCTCGGAACGGTAGATGCCAATGGAGATCGGCCTGCCCTGCGAGATGTTATAGCCATCGATGCGCATCGCCGCGCTGTAGCGCAAACCGATCGCCTCGGCCCGCTGCACGAAATTGCGCTCGGAACGCGCCTCCACCAGCGCAAACCGGCATGCGCCCTGCGCCAGGAAATCCGCAGCGCCCGAACCGTCGGTCAGGACGATCGAGGTGTCGGTCGAAAAGACCAGGCTCGGCTCGTGATAGCCGGCCGAGGCCAGCTTCGGACTTGGACAATTGGCGTAGCGCAGGAGGTACCCCACCTCGGCGCTTGGAAACAGCGGCTTCAACGACGGCACCACCAGGCCATAGATGGCAATCGCAAGCAGCATCGCCGCGATCACCGCATTCAGGAACGAGCGCTCGGCGCGGCTGTCCTCGAACATCCACCAGGCGGCCAGGCCGAAGATCATCGCACCCGCCAGGAGCGGCCAGGCCGGAAACGCCGGCTGATGGGTCAGCTTGATCGCGCCAGCCACCGCAATCACGGCGGCGATCGCGGGGATCGCGAACCACCAGGCCGAGCCGCGGATCAGCCAGACGGAGCGCGACAGCACGCGCCGTTCCAGCGCACCGACGGTCAGGATCGCGATGGCGGGATAGAGCGGCAGCACGTAATGCGGCAATTTCGTTAGCACCGCCTCGAACACGATCCAGGACGGGATCAGCCAGGCCAGCAGAAACTGCGCGCCGGGCTCGCGCCGCGCCCGCCACACCGCCGGTGCCGCCATACCTGCCAGCGGCGCGCCCGGCCAGAACGTGATCCAGAACAGGACGAGATAGAGCCCGGGCGGCGCGCCATGGGATTCCTGCGCGCCGAGCTTGCTCAGCATGTCGCCGCCGACGGAGTCGGCGAAGAAGGTTTCGCCGGCGCGCAAGAAGATCAGGACGAACCACGGCAGCACCAGCACCAGGCACCACATCAGGCCCCAGACCGGGCGCATGCGGGAGAACCACTCCAGCGAGCGGTCGAGGATCGCCAGGGCCGCGATGGCGAGCCCGACAAACATCAGGATCAGCGGCCCCTTGAGCAGGATGCCGCCGGCCAGCGCAGTCCAGAAGATCGCAGGCGGCGCCCACGGCGGATGCGCGGGATCCTCGCCGCGCTGCCAGGACAGATATACCCGTGCCAGCGCCCCCATCGCGGCCGTGACTGACAGCAGCAGCATCGCATCGGTCTTCGCCAGACGCGCCTCGGCCCCGAGCAGCACACAGCTTGCCATCATCAGCGCCGCCAGCGCCGCGCCGCGCCGGGTGACGAAGGCAAGCGCGGTCCAATAGGTCAAAAGCACGGCGCCGATCGCGCCGATCAGTGACGGCACCCGGTAGAGCCAGATCCGTGTCTGCGCCCGCGGCAGGCCAAGGGCGGACGCCGTTTCAACGACTGCGGCCTGCAACCAGTAGATGCCGACCGGCTTCTTGTAGCGGACATCGTCCTGGAAGCGGATGTCGACGAAATCGCCGCTCTCAACCATTTGCTTGGTCGCCTGCGCAAAGCGCGCCTCGTCGCGGTCGATCGGCGGGATGGCGAAGAAGCCGGGCAGGAACAGGATCAGGCAGCACAGCACCAGGAACAGGACCGAGCGCTTATGATTGGCGGTCGCAAACTCGAATGCGAGCGCCAGCCTGCGGCTGGAATGCGCAGGTTTTACAGGCTGTTGCCCTGCTCCGAAACGTCTGACATTGACGGTCTCAACCATGGGCTTCGCATACGATGAAACCGTAGGCCAAACAACCGCAGAGGTTCCGTTTTGTCCCCTGTGTGGGCTCCGGGTCACTGCACCCGGATGACCACCGTATCGGCGGCCCCGGTGGCGTCGATCACGGTCAATCGCGCAAAGCCGGGGCCCGGCGGATCGATCAGGCGCTGGCGGCGGCTATCGAGATCGCCAATCGCGACCCCGTTGACCAGCATGGTTAACGGCAGGACACCGCCGGCGACCTTGACCGGCATTGGCGTGACCTCGCCGCCGGCCGCCCGATCAACATCGATGCGCGAGCCGTTCACCGGGAACTGGATGTGCGGCGCTTGATCGCTGCCCGTGCGCACGAGTTCCCCCATGGGACGGAACCGGCGCAGCGGGAGCGGCAGCTTGGCGTTGCCGCTGACCAGCGTTCCCTTCGGCGCCCTCGGCAGCGCCGCCGGAATCCTGCCGGTCCGCGCAAAGGCGTCGAACAGGATTGGCGCCGCCGCGCTGCGCCCGACCAGCCCCGGCACCGGCGCGCCGTCGGGACGGCCGACCCAGACGCCGATGGTGATGCGGCCATCGAAGCCGACCGACCAGGCGTCGCGGTAGCCATAGCTGGTGCCGGTCTTGAACGCGATCCGGTTGTGCACGCCATTTTCCGGCGGCGGCGTGCCGATCAGGACATTGCCGACCTGCCAGGCGGCAACCTGGTCCATCAGCCGCATCGGCTCGCGCTCGTCCTGATCGAGCATGATCTCGCGGAGCGGCTTGGTGGTGCCGAGCCGGGGGAAGCCGGCATAGAGCTGCGCCAGATCCTGCAGGGTGATGCCGACGCCCCCTAACCCCATCGCCAGCCCGGGCGCCTCGTCCTTCGGCAGCACCAGGCTGGTGCCCGCCTGCTTCAGGCGCGACGACAACCGGCTCGCGCCGACGCGGTCGAGCAGCGCGATCGCGGGCACGTTGAGCGACAATTGCAGCGCCTTGCGCACGGGCACGGTGCCCTGGAATGTCATGTCGAAATTTTCCGGCGCGTAGGAGCCGAAGCGGATCGGGCGGTCGTCGATCAGGCTCTCGGGGTGCACAAAGCCGTCCTCGAAGGCGAGGCCATAGATGAACGGCTTCAGCGTCGAGCCGGGCGAGCGCACCGCGCGCGTCATGTCGACCTGCCCTGCCCGGCGCTCGTCGAAATAGTCGGGCGAACCGACGCGGGCGAGGATGTCGCCGCTTTCATTGTCGACCGCGATGATGGCGACCGAGATGTTCGGCCCTTGCGCGACGGCCCGATCGCGGGCGAGCGATTCCAGATTCTTCTGCAGCGTGGCATCGAGCGTCAGCCGGATGAGGCTCGCATCCTTCATCGTCGCGAGCGCCTGGTCGGCGGAATGCGGCGCCAGGATCGGCATCGGCTTGCGATATTTCGGCACGGCTTCCGACTTGGCCTGCGCCGCATCATCGACGGGCAGCACGCCCCCTTCCACCATGCGATCGAGCACGCGGTCGCGCCCCTCGCGCGCGGCGTCCGAATAGCGATCGAGCCGCCGCCGCTCCGGCGATTGCGGCAGTGCGACCAACAGCGCCGCTTCCGCCAGCGTCAGCCGCTTCGGCTCCTTGCCGAAATAGGCGATCGATGCCGCGCGCACGCCTTCGAGATTGCCGCCGAACGGCGCCAGCGCGAGATAGAGGTTGAGGATCTCGTCTTTGTCGAGTTGCCGTTCAATCTCAACGGCGCGCACGATCTGGCGCAGTTTCGCGTAGAGCGAACGCTCGCGCCGTGGCTCCATCAGCCGCGCGAGCTGCATCGTGATGGTCGAGCCGCCGGAGACGATGTGGCCGGAGGTAACGAGCTGCAACGCGGCGCGCGAGAGCGCCAGCGGATCGACGCCGCGATGGGAATAGAACCGACGATCCTCGTAGCCGAGCAACAGCTTCAGATAAGTCGGATCGACTGATGTCTTCGCATCGACCGGCAACCGCCAGCGGCCGTCGGCCATCGCGTAGGCGCGCAGCAGTTTTCCATTGCGGTCGACGATTGTGGTGGAGACCTTGCGCGCGTCTGCAAGTGGCAACGGGCCGAGGGAGATGGCCCAGACGGTGAAGGCAGATGCAGTGACAATGAGAACAGCCGCAGCAAACGCAGCGATGCGTATGACGCGCCGCCTGCTACCACGGACGTCATGGCCGGGCCTGTCCCGGCCATCCACGTTCTTCTCCGCGGCAGGCGTGGATGCCCGGGTCAAGCCCGGGCATGACGATGGTGTCTGTGGAGACGCCGTCCCCTTCATGGCACCGTCCCTCATCCCACCACCACTCATTTCGCCGCGCGTACCTCCACGGTGCCGGTGCCGGTGCGGCCGTAGCGCGAGGGGTTGTACATGTCCTCGACATAGGCCTGCGGCAGCACGTATTTGCCCGGCGAGACCGCGCGGACGACATAGGCCACCGTGAACACCGACTTGGCGTCGCTGGCGCGGTCGATCGCTGCGGTGAAGCGGTCATCGCGGAACTCAGTGTGCTTGGGCTCCTCGCCGTCCTCGATCCAGTCGAGCGTGCCGGAGTCGCCGGAGGATACGAGGTGCGGGTTGTCGATCTCGAGGCCGGCCGGCAGATAGTCCGACACGATGATGTGGCCGTATTCCGGCTTGGCTTCAGTGATCTTCAGCACCACGGCGAAACGATCGTTCTGTTTCGCCTTGCTGACGCCGGCCGGCTTGCCGTCGAGCGTGAAGTAATTGCGCTCGATCTTGAAGCCGTTCGAAGCGGCCGGCTCCGGCGTCACCGGCGAGCCCGACACGGAGACCACGACCTGCACCGGCGCTTCACCGGTATTGGTGATCTTGATCGGCTTGCCGGCCATCGCCTCAGCCTTGTAGCTGCGGAACACCGCTGTCTTGACCGGCTGTCCGTCGACGTCGAGGCTCAGCGTTTCCTTGGCGAGCGCGCGGGCGGCCAGCACCAGCCAGGCATTCTCCTGGGTCGAGGTGTAAGGCGTCAGCCCCCGCGCCGCCTCGACGCGCGCGACGGCGCCGATCATGGTCGCACGCGGTGCGTTGCCCTCGCCGGCGAGCGAGACCAGCGCGGCGGCATCGCGCAGCGCCGAGCCGTAATCGGTGCGGCCGAACTCAAGCACCGGCTTTGGATTGAGCGCCTCGAGCGCGGCGGCATAGACCCGCTCCGCCCTCGCCCGGTCGCCGACCAGCGCCAGCGCGGCCGCGAGTTGCGATTTGGCGATCGGGGTCGCGAGGTTGTTCAGCTTGGTGTCCGCGAGGTAGCGCAGGTCGCCGATCGGGGCCGCGCCATTGCGGGCGAGCACGTAGAGGCCATAAGCGAGATCGCGGCCACCGTCCTTCTCCGGCTCGTTGGCGTTGACAACGGCGTTGCGGATGCGGTCGAGCGCGCTCTTGAACAGCACGTCCGGCACCACAAACCCCTTCTCGCGGGCGCGGGTCAGGAAGTCGGTAACGTAAGCATCGAGCCAGGCGTCGTCGCCGCCGGCCGACCACAAACCGAACGAGCCGTTCGGGCCTTGGCGGGCGAGCAGCCGCTCGATCGCGTCCTTGATGCGCTGGTCGGCCGCGGTGTCCATCGCCAAATGCGCCCCGGCGGCGAGGTCGTTGACATAGAGCAGCGGCATCGCGCGGCTCGTGATCTGCTCCGAGCAGCCATACGGATAGCGGTCGAGCGCCTTGAGGATGGTCGCGGCGTCGAGCGCAGTCGACAGGCTCGCCGACACCGACACGCCGCCTGTGCCCTGCACGAGGTCGGTGAACATGTCAGACGTCAGCGTCAGGCTGTCGCCCTTCGCCAGCGTGCGGACCGAGCGACGCGCGAGTACCTGCGTCGCCGGCTTGACGTCGAGCGCGTAATGGCGCGCCAGCGTCAGTCCGTTCGGGCCTGTGATGTCGACGTCGAGATTGCCGGCGCCGGCGCCGCCGGCATCGAGTGCCAGCGACAACGAGGTGCGCTGCTTGGCGGCGAGTCTTACCGTGGTGGCAGGATTGCCCGAGAGCTTCACCGGACCGGACGCCTTGACATTGATGATGTAGTCGCCGGCTGCGCCCTCGACATTGTCGATATCCATGCTCATGGTGCCGTGATCGCCATTGAGCAGGAAGCGCGGCAACGTCGCGGTCAGCACCACGGGATCGCGCACGATGACATCGGTGGTGGCGCGGCCGAGCTTGGTGGCGCTCCATGCGACCGCCATCACCCGCGCTGTGCCGGCGAATTCCGGAATGTCGAAGCTGATCTCGGCGGTGCCATCGGCGCCGACGGTGACGATGCCGGAATAGACCGCAAGCGGCTTCTGCGTGGGCGGCGAGCCCTGCAATTCGGCGCCGCCGGAATCGCCGCCGGTCCTGATCTGGCCACGCGTGCCCTGCATGCCGTCGATGAGCTGCCCGTAGAGGTCGCGGATTTCGGCCGTCAGGCGGCGCTGGCCGAGATAGTAATCATCAGGCGCCGGCGGCTTGTAGTTGGTGAGGTTGAGGATGCCGACATCGACGGCAGCCACCACGACCTTGGCGTCCTCGCCGGGATTGAGCCCGTCGAGCTTGACCGGGATATTCAACGCCGAGCCCGGCCGCACCAGCGACGGCGGCGAGAGCGTCACCGCGAGCGTGCGAGCCTTCTTGTCGATACCAAACCATTTTAGGCCGATCGCGCGGCCCGGCATGCGCTGCGCGGCGGTATCGAGCGGACGGCGCAAGGTCGTCATCACATAAGCGCCGGTGCCCCAGTCCTTGCCGACGGTGAGCCTGACCTGCTGCGTGCCTTCCTTGACGTCAACGGTCTGCGTCGTCAGCAGGCGATCGCCGAGCACGTTCACGGTCAGCCGCCCCGCCGAACGAGCGTTGACGGACACAACCATGGTGTCGCCGGACTGGTATTCCGGCTTGTCGATCGAGGTCTCCAACAAATCCGGCGTGTCGGCGCTGCTGTCGGAATACCAGCCGACATCGAACTGCACCGAGGTCAGCGGACCGTCGGCATCGCTCGACTTGACGTCGAGGCGGTAGCGGCCCGGCTGCGGCGCGAACGACAGCCGCGACGGCTGGTCGGAGGCGAGATTGACATCGCCATCGGCGACACGGCTCGTCGACTTCACGGGTTCAAAATCCCAGGACGAGCCCTGGCGGTACCATTGGTAGCGCGACTCGATCTTCAGGAGTTCGTAGCGCAGACCGTTGCGCGCGAGCTGCTTGCTGTCGGGATCGACGAACACGACGTCGAATTCGGCCTTGTCGCCCTCTGCCACGCTCTTGTCGCCGAATAGCGGCTTGATGCCGATCAGCGAACTCGCCGGTGCCACCGGGAGCACGATCTTCCGCTCAACCGAGCGACCGCCGGTCTCCGCCATGCGGACGAAGATCTGCGCTTCCTGCGGCCGGGTCGAGGTCGGCGCCTTCTCCAGCTTCACCGGGAAGACAGCCGTGCCCTTGGCGTCCGACTCCGGCAGGTTCTCGATCGGGGTACGCTCATTGCTGGCGCTCTCTTCGTCGGCGACGCCGAACTGGTAGCCGGGATAGCCGGGACGGCCCGAGGCCGCCGTCGTCACCAGCATGTCGCCTTCGAGCTGCAGCCCGGAAGCCGGCGCGCCGTAAAGGAAATGACCGTCGACCTTAAGTTCCACTGGAACTTCAGCTTTGATGACCTTGTCCTTGGCGGTCAGGTCGAATTCGATCCGCTCGGGGATGTAGTCCTCGACCATGAAGGTGGTCTCGCCGACCGAAGAGCCCTTCGGATCGGTGAACGCACGCACGCGCCAGGTGCCGGTCGGCACCGCCGAATTGAGCGCGACGGCCATGGTGCGGCCGCCGGCGCCCTGGTCGGGCAGCACGGCGCGGCGGAATTCAACGCCGTCGGGTCGCTCGATGACGAGCGTCAGTGGGCCGCCGGTCATGGCGTTGCCCTGCCCGTCCCGCAAGAGCGCGGTCAGATAGACGGTCTCGTTGGAGCGGTAGACGCCGCGCTCGGCATAGACGAAGGCATCGGCGCCCGAGGGCACCGCGCGACCTGCGACACCACGATCGGTCAGGTCGAAGGCGTTGGACTTGAGGCTCAGGAACGCATAGTCCGCCTTCTCGCTCATCACGGTCAGCAGCGCCGGCGACAGGCCGCCCTCGCCGCGCGCCAGCCCGGCTTCGAACAGCACGTGACCAGTCTCATCGGTCTTGCGCGTGGCCAGGATCTCGTTGTTGCGGGCGACCAGCTTCACGTCGACTTTCGCGACCGGCTCGGTGGACGCCAGCGAATTGACGAAGACATGGATGCCGTCATTGCCGGAGAACGCCGTCAGCCCCATGTCGGAGACGATGAACCATTGCGTCGCCAGCGTGCCGTCATCGTCGCTGCTCGGCCCCTTGGCGGCGGCGGTCATGACATAGACGCCGGGCTGCAGGTCGCCGAGCGCCTGGTCGACCGGGAACGCGGTGACAACGTCCTGGTTGAGCGTGGTCGCGGTCGCGAGTTCGCCGGACCAGACCTTCATCCCGCGCTGGTCGCCGAGGTCGGAGAGCTGGTAGCTGCTCAGCGTGCGCTGGAAGTCGCTGTCGATCACCGTGTTGATCAGGTTGCGGTCGCCGATCCGGAACACGTTGATGGTGACGGCCGGCGTGTTGACGCTGACCACGGGGATGCCGCGCTGGCCGGTGCGCGGCAGCACATAGGCGCGGCCGGTGAAGCGCACGAACGGCTTGCGGTCGCGGACATAGATGTTGAATTCGCCCGACTTCGGCAGCACCTCTTTCACGGTCGACGGCAGGCCGGCGCGCAGGTTGATGTTGTAGCGCTCGCCGTGCTTCAGCCCGTCGACGCAGAGCTGCTTGCCCTCGGTGGAGAGCGCCGGCTTGTCAGTGCCGGCAAGCGCCACGAACGGCGCGAAATCGACGCGCTTGGCCAATTCCTCGGAGAACTGGAAGCAGGCCCGCGGCGTCGCGCCATCGGAATCCACGCTGTAGTCGAGCAGCCGGAAGCCATGCTCGTCGCGCATCTTCTCATATTGGCCGCGGACGTCGGCGACCTCGCGCATGTCGAGCGACATCCTGAAAGCATCGAGCGCCGGCCGCCACAGTTTGCGATCCGAAAATGCCCGGCCGAGAACGGCCAGCGCATCGGCCTCCTCTGCCTGGTTGCCAGCACGCTGGTAGGCGATGTAGGCGGCGGTCGAGGCGCGCTCGAGCAGGAAGGTCTGCTCGCTCGAGGTCGACGTGCGGATCTGGAAGATGGTGCGGGCGAGCCGCAGCCAGTTGTTGCTGTCCTCCGGCGTGGTGGCGGCGATCTGGCCGAGGATCTGCAAGCCGGAGCGGAAGTCGGCGCGGCGGAAGGCGGCATCCGCATCGGTCTTCAGCGTCGCCGTGCTCTTGGCGACCGGCCCCGCCTCGCTCTTGATCTGCGCCTCCAGCTTGATCGCGGAATCGGCAAGGTCGTCGCGCTTGAACGCCTTGTCAGCCGCCTGCGCCGTCGCGAGGCCAAGCGCCAGCGCTGCGCAAAAAGCTGCGACACGAACCAAACCAATCATGACGGATCTCCCGGGGCAGCGAACGAACGCCGCGTGACGAATAAAAGGGCGCGAAAAGGTGACAGACTGATGGCGCGGAAACAACGTAGCGAAGAAGTCGCAAACAGGCATTGCCAAACCAGTCATTATCCCCGGCCGGCGGAGCGCCGGCACGGCAGGCGGTGACCGTGGACCGCAACCCGCGCTCCACCCGCACGGCTTTGTCGCCCGATACGAGAAAATGGTTCGGATCGGGTTACCGAAAAATCGGATCTTTCGCATCGGCAGGCTGGGCGGCTACCCAGCCTTAGTGTCGAACGAAGCGGAACTGCTGGGTGCCGTGCTCGCGCGGATCCGGACCGTGCTCGGCGACGCGATAGCCCTCGTGCGCAGCGAGGAATGATTGCGCCGGAATCCAGTTCCTGGCGTACTTGACGAGCTTGTCCTTCGACGTCGGCAGCGCTCCCGGTCCATTGTCGCTGAGGAAGGATGTCTGCACCTCTGCCTTGGCATTGGCGTCGCTGATCGGCACGCGATACCATGCCATCGCCGCAGGCCGCGTGGCACACAAAGTGCGGATGGTCTCGATCGCTTCCGGGACGTATTGGATGGCGCCGTTCGAGTGCATCAGCTCGATGTCTCCGAGCCAGTCGGCGGCTTCGCGGATATCGCTGAAGAACATCAGCCGATTGGTCGCCAACTGACGCGCGCGGCGCGCCATGGCCGGCGTTTCCACCACCGCCCAGCGGATGTCCGGCGCCTGCTTGCGGGCGAGCTTGTAATGCAGGCCGGCGCCGCCTCCGAAATCGAGCACTGAATTGATCCCGGCCACGAGCGGCCAGTCGCCGGTAGGATCGTAAGCGATGGTCTTGTGGAAGATCGTCTCGACCAACTCCTCGCTCTCATACCCCTCGATGACTTCGCGAGGCGGGAACAGCTTGCGTTTTACTCTCTGCATCAAGGTCATCGACCCCTCCCGTCCAAGCTTTTTTCGGCAGCGCTCACCTCCCTACTGTCAGAAACATTTGGAAACAATTCGACCGGGTGCGAATTACGGTCGCGGCCCTTACCTGCGTCCGGCGCAGGAGGAGGCCTTTGCGAGCCTTGCGGTGGACGCCGCGCCGGTAACTGATGCAGCCAGCCAATGATACCGACGGCTAAAGCCGTGGAGTCCCGGTCTTAATGTCCGGGCGCTATTTCCAGCAAATGCGTGAACGCCGCGATTCGGCCCTGTCGGTTCGCCCCGAGTGGGCGCATTCCGGGCTCGGAAGGCCAGCCTGCCGGATTTCAAGACGGCTGGCCAGTGGCCCCAATCGGTACCCCAGCCTTCTGTTTTTCCTGTTATTTTGCGCTGTGCCATGCTGGCGACAGGCCTATGATTATATTAAAGAAAGGCCTGATGGCGAGATGCCTCGCCAAGACGGTCCCGTAGCTCAACCGGATAGAGTAGCGGATTTCTACTCCGCGGGTTGCAGGTTCGAATCCTGCCGGGATCGCCATCGTCCAAACGGTCACTAAAGTCATTGAAGAAAAGAACTCTGATTGACCACCTTTTCGGACGCCCGTTCGGTGGATCACATTTCGATGCGACAGCATCGCGCGTTGCTTGATATCAGATTGAGACCTAGTTTTAGGGTTGCTGCATCCGAAGGAGCAGCCAATAGTTGAAAAAATTGGAGGCCATCTATCCATCTATCCATCTATGGGGCGAGCACAATTTGAGTTCACCGCATTGCCACGAATCATCGCAGAAAACGAAACCCACGAGGTTCTCGCGATCCCGGTTTCGAAGGCTTGTCTAGCACGCAATATCCATTTCTTCGGAGCGCTTACCGATTGCGCGACCACAAGGACGGTGCCGCCGGCCTTTGACTGACATTCAGTAAGATTCCACTCGCGTTTAGGGGGCAAGATGGATTTTCTGGATGCTTGGCGCCAACGCGCCATGCAAGTCACATCCGGCTGGCGGGACGCCGGACGCGTGGCCTCGGAACGCGTCCGTAGCTCAATAACAAGCGGACTGACCGCGACGGCCTCTGTTGCCGGCGAGGCGTATACGGCCGCGCTCGATTGGAGAACAACAG
The DNA here is from genome assembly GCF_059512385.1 of Bradyrhizobium sp. Crot121. Taxonomy (NCBI): domain Bacteria; kingdom Pseudomonadati; phylum Pseudomonadota; class Alphaproteobacteria; order Hyphomicrobiales; family Nitrobacteraceae; genus Bradyrhizobium; species Bradyrhizobium sp. Crot121. The sequence continues at coordinate 139,490 of NZ_JCAMOR010000015.1, forward strand.
CGAATTCAGCAATTGGCTGGCAGATCACTTGAGCAACCAGTACGCGACCATTGCTAGTAAGGCTATGGATGCTGAGTATCTTCGCACACACATCGGCGGCAGCTGGCACAGGCTCTACGACGGTGGCCATACCCTTGCGGGTAGTTGGAAGGCCGTTAGCACGGCGTTGCCCGACCTTGGCGCGCTGGAGCAACTTGGCACCTGGGCGAACGAATATTGGAAAGACTTAATCACGGCTCGCGGTATGCCGATCATAATCCTCGATCATGCCGATCAAGTCAGCGAATACTTCAAGCACTTAGATTGTGTAAACGTGGCTCAGCTTGTAGGTGGCGACGTTTGCGGCGTGTCAATCTACTGCAACTGGAACGACCCGGCCAAATTAGTGGCATCGGCCACGGCGACTCAATGCAGCGGCATTGTCTACGCCAACGTAGTGGCCCCGCTTGTTGGTCTAATCGCCCTCGGGCGAGCCTATTTCCTGGTTAGGAAATCTGAGCACGATGATCTCCAAGACCTGATTGAGCCAGCATTGAAAGGTCTGGCGCGCAGCGGCGCTACCGTTCTGCTAATCACCGTCATACCGGGTGGCTTCTTGGTGCACCTTAGTAGCGGCATCGTGATTAGCCTCGCCCATGGCTACGTCTGGGACAAGGGCCGCGAGAGTAAGGAGGCGATTTTGACAATGATGAAGGACTGCCTCGCTAACTTACAAAGTGGGGTGCCCGGGCCTCGGGGCCTTCCGCTGTTGCCCCAAAACGATGGGGCGACCTAGAGCAGAGCGTCCTGCGTGCACCCCAACGGGCTGCGTGCTCGGCATCAGATCGGATGGCAAAACGGAGCCGAACGCCTCAAGCAACTGAAAGCGAAAAATGACGAAGCGGATCGATCGGATTCCAAATCGAACCCTCGACACCTGGGAAGCGGAGCTCGCCAACTGGATGCAGCCGCCGGAATACCGTCACCGTCTCGATGAGATTCTTCGATCTATCCCTCGATCGATCTTTTTCCGGCAAGCCGGCCTCACATTTCTGCGTGACGCCTGGATTGCCAGCCGCGTCGCTGACGCACTGTCATCGGACGCCGTCAGATTAGTGTCCGCCGACCGACCGGACTTCGAAGTTCAGACCAAAGGGCAAATCGATCAGTTCGAAGCGACTGAGGCCGACATGGATGGACGTCGTCGCGGCGATGAACCAAATGGGTCGGCTATAAGGCAGGACCCGGTCGAGGATTGGCGCAAGAGATTCGAGGCAATTCCGGCAGCACTCGATCGCGTGATCAGCAAGAAATTGAGCAAGGAATATCGACCAGATACCAACCAAGTAATCTACATCAATCTTGGCTGCTACGGAGCCTATGTCGATGAAGGGCTGCCGATACTTCGTAAAGGTACCTTCCCTGCAAAAGATGCATTCAGACATCTTTTTGTCCTATGGGAGGGCACGCTCTACAGGTTTTGGGAGGACGGAGCGTACGCGTTCGACAAATGGCAATCCGCCCGCGTGACCGACTTCTGATCGATCGAATTTCGAAGCAGCCTGTGGATGCGCCTAGGAGGCAGAGCTATCCAACTGGACTCCGCCGCCGGAATACCGCGACCGAGTCGACGAGATCCTAGGATCTATAATCTCGCACCCGCTCCACTTTCATCATGGGATACTCGCAGGCAAAGCTTGATTGCCTCCTGTCGGGAGCATTGCCCGAGCCTGCAAGAGTCGATATCGGCTGCTTCCATGGAAGCCGTATATGTCGAGGAACGGCACTCAGATGATTAGCGATATGCTATACCTACATTGACATACATTAGCGATATGCTAATTATTTAGCACATGGAAATTCGCTATACCAAAGCCGCTGCTAAGGCCCTGATGAAGATGCCGACCAACACGGCCCAACTGATCCGGGGAAAAATTCGACAATATGCGGCGGACCCCGCAAGCTTAGCGAACAACGTCAAGAAGCTTCAGGGGCGAGAGGACGAATACCGGCTGCGTGTGGGGGATTGGCGCGTCATCTTCACCCAGGACGGCGTTGTTCTGGATGTATTGAAGGTGCGTCCGCGCGGCAGCGCTTACGAGGACTAGGTCTATGAGCAAACCGAATATTATCACCACTCCGAGCGGGGACCGCATGGTGCTCATTCCTTTCGAGGAGTATGAGCGCCTGGTCGAAGCCGCCGAGGATACGGCCGATACGCGTGATATTGACGAGATCAAGCGTCGCCTTGCATCCGGCGAAGAGGAATTGATCCCCGCGGAAGTCGTGGACCGACTCATCGACGGCGAGAACAAGCTTCGCGTTTGGCGCGAGTACCGCGGCATGTCCGCGAAGGAATTGGCCGAAGCAACCGGTCTCGCCGCGCCGTATATCTCGCAGCTCGAGACCGGTAAGCGAGATGGGACCATCGAGACGTTCAAGAAGATCGCCGCCGCGCTGCGCGTCGATATCGACGACATCGCTTAGAGTGGCTCCCGCAAGCAAGCGAAGGCACCTGCTGGTGGTTCGAAGTTCCCTCCCAATCCGTCTCCGGACGGGGCTGTTCGATCCGCGAAGCCTCCGGTTCGGGCTATTGGCCTTTCCGGCGAGTTTCGGGAAAGGTCGACAAGCGGGAGCTACTACGGAAGGGGATTAACCCGCTCGCTCCTGAGATATCCGGTCGCTGCAACGCGGAATCTCAGCCTTAAGTAGTGGCAGTGGTTTTCCGGATATATCGCGATCACAGCTCAGCGTAAAAGGTATCCAGAGAATGCACGCGTGCGTATGGGAGTTGCGTAATTGCGGCAGAAGCTCCGGATTTCCAGGAACCGACGATCATTATTGGAACTATTTTCACCTGATCTACTCGAACAGCTCGCCGAGTTGGAATGGTTGAGAGAGCAGGTCAGGCAGGCGGAAAAGCTGAATCCGCAGCAGATACTGACTCAATTCAAAGCTTACCGGCAGCAGAAGGCGACCAAGGCCAGGCGGACCGCGCACTAAAGCGGAATGAAGTTAGCTTGAATCGATTTGGGATTCCCAAATCAGGCGGTTTCTGATTCACCATGCTGGCTG